>JBAPSB010000017.1:0-6681 GCA_049281435.1 Desulfobacterales bacterium | reverse complement strand
GTCAAGGGTGTCGCCTGCCACATCTCCCGGGCCCAGACCGGAGGCGTTAAAGGCGCCATGGGGGTGGCGGAGGATACGAGTGACGCCAGCATCGCCTGTCGCCAGGTCGGGCCGATTCAGATCGTTGGAGAGATCAAGGACGGCGAGCGCGTCTTCGACGAACACCGCAGCCTCGTGTTCAAGACCCTTCAGGTCGTGCGCTTCTTCGACGCCGAACGCAAGGTGCTGATCTACGTGTCCTACAGCGATCGGGTAATTGAGGGCAGCCCGCAAAACAGCATCAGCACGGTACCGATCATGCCTTGGCCGACGCCATAGTTTCCTGCGGTTCCGCACAATTTCAAGCTTCCGGTGCGGCCGGATTCGAAATCGCTCGAAGGGTTCCTGGTCGCGCAAAATACCGCCGCTCCGCTTTGCCGATCTGGCTCTTGCCGTCATCAAACTGCTCGAGCCGGGCGAGTGCGTCGTCGAGGCCCCGGACGAAACGGCTCCCGGTCACTTCGGCTTGTCCATCAAGGATCATACGCACAGCTCCCAACCGGCGATTTCCTGGCCTGATCACCCAGCGCCTCCCGAAGGCCGCGTTAAAGGAATCCCCCTTGTCGTGCAGTCGGAACGTATTGACGGAATTATCCCGCCATGTATTTTCTGGTGTTTCGACGGTCATCGCCGCCCTATGCGACCGGCTGTCCGGCTTGTCCGGCTGATTCAGCTTGACAAAGGTCCGCCAAGTTGGAATAGGTGGACAGTAAAACAAAACAGCATTTCGTGGTATGTAAAACCCTTGTCAAACAAAGATGCACCGTTTGCGAAGATGCCGGGAAAAGGCCCCCAAACAGCGCTCCGGCATCTGCCCTGTTCCCGCTCACCCTGTTCCTGTACTTTAACGCCTCTAATCCATTTTCGGGCAACCGCATCGATCGGTTGCGTACTTGCACCCCACAGGCAAAGGAGATTACGATGAAAAAAATCGGCATGGTGGTACTGGCGTTGCTGCTCTTCACCGTCAACGGGTACGCCGAGAGCGCCAAGGTGGTCATCACCACCGGTGGAATCGGCGGCGTTTACTATTACTATGGAACTCAGATAGCCGAAATATTGAGTAAAAATAATGTTGCAGCGGCCACGGCGATTCAGACCGCGGCCTCGGTGGACAACATGCTTCTGCTGCGCGACAAGACCGCTCCCGACAAGTCCACCTATTTCATCGGCACCGTCCTTCCCGACACGGCCTATTTCACCGTGACGGGCAAACATGAAAAATTCGCGGACAATCCCGCCAAGGCCAAAATTTTGTGGATGATGTACCCCAATTTTCTGCACATTGTGACCACGGAGAATAGCGGCATCAAGACGCTTTCCGATCTCGACGGCAAGCGCGTTTCCACCGGCGCCCCGGGGTCGGGGACCGAGTTTACCGCCCTGAATCTGCTCGCAGCGGCCAACATCGATCCGGAGAAGTTCAAAAAATGGGAAAAGCTGGGCGCCAAGGAGTCCGATGAGGCCCTGGCCAACGGAACCCTGGACGCCTATATCTGGTCAGGCGGCCTGCCCACCGGCTCGATCGTCGAGCTGTCCAACACCTTGCAGCGCAAAGGAAACCCTCTTTTTCTCGTCCCGCTGCCGGAGAGCGACCCGGGGGTGGCCGCTTTCAAGAAAGAGTTTCCCGGCCTGGCCGACAGTAAGGCGATTCCCGGAGCGACTTACGGCGTGGCCGCCGACACGCCGACGCTGGCCTTCTGGAACATGTTCGTCGCTCCCGAGTCGCTGCCCGAAGATCTCGCCTACAACATGACCAAGGCGGTCTTTGAAAACCTGGAGACGTTGCACTCCTCGGTCAAGGCAGCCAGAGATACCACCGCCGAAAATTCCGCCCGGCTTGTCGGCAAGACCGCCATCCCTTTTCATCCGGGGGCCGTCAAGTATTTTACCGAAAAGGGTCTCGTGAAATAGCCGGGCGTGATGACCAAACGCCGCTTGATGATCCTGGCGATCGTGGCGGTCAGCTTCCTGGGACTCTTCAAACCCGCCGTTATCCGGACCGATGACAAGACCCGGCTGGCAGTTTTTTTCCGCTGGCAGTCGGGCCAAATCCGGTTCATCAATTCCGTCACGGATCAGCCTGTCACCATCGACTTTCACATCGGCAGTCGCTTCCAGGCGTTCTCCGTTTCTACGGATGAGACGACCGAAGCCTACTACACCCATGGCGTGTATGACATCAACGATGCTCTCGCCAAGGATTCCACCGGTCGGCTCCAGTTCTGCTCGGTGAAAGGAATTTCGTTAACAATCGGTTTTTATACGATTTTCGTGAAAGACGGATGTCTGGAGGTTGCCCTCTTATGGACAGTCTGATGAAACGGCTGGTCGCCGTTGTGGCGATCATCGGTACCCTCTATCACATCTATATCGTCATCCATCCCTTCACCCCGCTGGCCGACTTCAGGATTTCACTATTGGACCTGACCCAGGTGCAGCGGGCCGTGCATGTTTTTCTGATTACCCTTCTGGGGTATCTGGTAAGTTACTTGCGTCTCCGGTTGCGCCCGAGCATCGGGGCCCTGCCGCTGACCTGTATGACGATACTGATCACGGTCGAATTCCTCCGCCTCGATCTGCCGGCTGCGCTCAAGGGTTTTGCCATCGTCATCTGGGCCTGCACCATGCTGCCGACATTGGTGCCGAAAACCCAGAAGTGGTCCAACCTGGCCTGCGCCGTGCTGAGCTTCCTGCCGTTTGTTTATCTGGTGGTAAATTATGAGGCCCTGATCTACCGGGCCATCATGCCCGAGCCCTGGGACCTGATCATGTCTTTCGCCCAGATCCTGCTGGTGCTCGGGGTGATTTTTCGCCTCAGTGGTCCGATCATGCCGACCATCGTGATGTTTTTTCTGCTCTATAACCTCTACGGCGACGCTATTCCCGGCCTTTTCGCCAGTCCCGGTTTCGACTTCGACATGCTTTTAGGCAAGATGTACTGTGAAACCGAGGCGGGCATCTTCGGCTCGATCACGGGCGTTTCGGTCAAATACCTCATCTATTTCACCATCATGGGCGCGATCGTGACCCGGCTGAACTTCGGCCAGATCATCGCCAACATCGCTTTGCTCTTTGTCGGCCGCAGCCCCGCCTCTCCGGGGCGGGCCTGTTCGATAATGGCGGTGTTGATGGGAATGTTTTCGGGGTCGGGTGCCTCGGACACCCAGTTTGTCGCCACCCTGACCAAGCCGCTGTTCAAAAAGGTGGGTTACGACAAGCAGGTGGCCGCCGGAGTAATTGCCACAGTGGGATCGATCGCCTATATCACGCCGCCGGTGATGGGGTCGATCTCCTTTATCATGGTCGAGCTGCTCTCGATTCCCTACTCATTGATCATTGTCATGGCGACTGGACCGATGCTTCTATATTTATTTGGGATCATTACATATAACGAGCTTTACGTCAGGAAGATGAACCTACCCCCGCTCGAAGTTTCGGCCCTGATCGATTTTTCCTATTTCATGCGCTATTGCTACGTATTCATCCCCATCATCTTTATCATCGTCATGATTTACAAGGGGTTTTCCATCAACCTCACCGTCACCGCGGCCGCGATCCTCTTTGTCATTTTTGCCTATGCCGATCCGAGCATTCGTCCACCCCTGAGAAACCTGGCAAAGGCCTTGGAAGAAGGAATCATCAGCCTTCTGCCCATTGCCAGTGCCGTGATCGCCGCCAACATGATCATGTCGATGATGGTGATGAGCGGCCTGGCCTCCAAGTTTTCCATCATCTTGATGGAAATCTCCGGCAGCAGTATCCTGCTGGCCGTTTTGTTTACCGGATTTTTCAGTCTGGTACTGGGGATGGGGGTCCCGCCGATCGCTACCTACGTGTTGACCTCCGCCCTGACGGCGCCCACGATTCAAAAGCTGGCCATGCTCAACGGGATTCCCGAAGAGGCGGCCTTGTTGGCGACCCACATGTTTTTATTCTATTTCGCGGTTTTGGCCGAGGTCACCCCGCCGGTGGCTCTTTCCGCCTATGCCGCCGCCTCCGTGATGGGCACCGATCCGATCAAAACCGGGGTTTATGCCGCCCGCGTGGCCTTGCCCAAGTATTTCATCGGGCTGACCTTCATTTTGTCGCTCAGCGGAACTTCCCTGCTGATCATCCCGGTGCTCCACAGCCTGCCGCTGGCCGAGGCCATCGGTCATATCGTCTTCACCTTCTTCTTCACCATTTTGGGCATATTCTGCCTGAACGTGGCCGTGGTGGGCTATTTTCGAAAGGATCTGTCCGCGGTGGGACGTTATGTGGTCGGCATTTGCGCCGTTTTGCTCTTCTACCCCTCCTATCAGTTGAGCCTGATCGCCACTGTCGTCGCCTTTCCCTTGTTGATCCTCAATTTCATCAATGCTCGATCGGACGCCGCAACGCTGAGCAAAGCCTGAGATGGCGGCGGTTGCAGACCACCGCATGACCGGTCAGCAGTCACTGCATGACTGTCGTCAGGGGGGGCTCCGGTTCGCAGCAGCAGATGAAAATGATTGACTGTGAGCTCCCAGGCGCTGTCAAGTCGTGCGCGTGTACGCGCGTCGATGAGAATGTCTTCGACACGGGCTAAAAAATTATTGCGGTCGGTATCATCATGAGATAGCAATTTTCGGTCGAAGCCCCCCGCGATGACGTGGTGCAGGCCACCGGGGCATTGTTTCGCGCTTTGCGTGGCATTTGAAATGAGTGACAGATCAAGAACATTTATCAACTTATAATCTGATACACGTCCCTAAGATACCCATGACGAGCAGGTCAGAATAAGATCTTCGCGGTCGTAGGCCTTGAGCGGCGCCGAGTGCTGCTCGCCGAAATAGAGCTGGCTGCTGATGTCGTCCTCGATTATGGGGACTCCGTGGCCCGTCACCAGCTTTACCAGGGCCCGTTTTTTGTCTTCGGGCATCAGCGCGCCGAGTGGATTTTGAAAGTTCGGCATGAACAGGCAGGCCCGAATCGTGTTGGTGCGCAGGCTTTTCTCAAGTTCCTCCAGGTCGACCCCTTCCTGAGGATCGGTGGCGATCTCCCACACCAGCAAGCCGAGTTCCCTCAGCAACTGCAAAAAGCTGAAATTTGTCGGCGCCTCTATGGCGACGGTGTCTCCCGGCCGGGTGACGGCCAGAAG
Source organism: Desulfobacterales bacterium (assembly GCA_049281435.1). Classification (GTDB taxonomy): domain Bacteria; phylum Desulfobacterota; class Desulfobacteria; order Desulfobacterales; family SG8-13; genus JARFQH01. The sequence goes on along the minus strand of JBAPSB010000017.1, from coordinate 1,520 downwards.
CGAGAGCGCGAGTGCCTCCATGCAGCCGTTGGTGATGATGATATCTTCCGGTTCGATGTCTTCCAGCACCCCCAGAGTGCGCATCGCCAGCTGCCGTCTGAGCTCCGGAAAGCCCTCCGAGGGCGAATAAGAGAGCAGCGTCCTCATCTCGTTGCGGCTCAAGGACTTCAGGATGCGCGTGAAAGTCTTTACGGGCAGCAATGCGGCGTCCATGGCGGTGTTGCCGAAGGGGACGAACCGCGGGTTGCTGATGGCCGCGATAACCGAGTTGATCACCGGGGCCAGATTGACCCGCTGAGGCGCGGAAGTTTTTTTGCGCAGGGCAGGTGCCTCCAGTGTTTTGAAGGAAACCGGCCGGACATGATAGCCGGACTTGGGCCGCGCTTCGACAAATCCCGTGTTCTCCAACTCAACATACGCCCGGTACACCGTCGAGATGCTCAGGTTCGTCTGCTGGTGGAGTCTGCGGATGGAGGGAAGCCTCTCGCTGGCTTTGTAGGTCCCCTCAAGGATTTTTTTCTCGATTTCGCCGGCCAGCTACCGATAGCGAAAGGCCTGTCGGGTGACAGCAACCGCCGACGGTTTCCTTTTTCCCTGTTACCACGCATGGGAATCCCCTCCCTGAAGACAGCCCTAATCTGTTATGGTCTTTTTTTAAAAAAAACTGTATCTGTTATTTGGTTAGCACACCCGGTAAAAAAGAACAAATTCGAAGTCATGCATTACGGGGAGAATAAAATGAGTGATTCACAGCGAAGAAAACCGGAAAGAGCCGCCAGCTTCACCGTGAAAAGCGGTCTGGCGCAAATGCTGAAGGGGGGCGTCATCATGGATGTGGTCTCGCCCGAGCACGCCGTTATCGCGGAGGAGGCCGGGGCGGTCGCCGTGATGGCGCTGGAACGTGTCCCGGCCGATATCCGCGCCCAGGGCGGAGTAGCGCGTATGTCCGATCCTGGTCTGATCCGCGAGATAATGGCGACTGTCAGCATCCCGGTCATGGCCAAATGCCGCATCGGTCACTTCGTCGAAGCGCAGATCCTCGAGGCCATCGGTGTGGATTACGTCGACGAGAGCGAGGTCCTCACCCCGGCGGATGAGGCCCACCACATCGACAAGAACGCCTTCGGCGTGCCGTTCGTCTGCGGGTGCCGGAATCTGGGGGAGGCGTTGCGTCGCATCGGGGAAGGCGCGGCCATGATCCGCACGAAGGGTGAAGCCGGGACCGGGGACGTGGTGGAGGCCGTCCGTCATGCGCGAACGGTGCTGGGAGAGATTCGGGCGCTGCAGGCCAAACCGAACGAGGAGTTGATGGCTTACGCCAAGGATCTCGGTGCCCCTTTTGAGCTGGTAAAACAGACCAAAACCCTTGGTCGCCTGCCGGTGGTCAACTTCGCCGCCGGCGGACTTGCCACCCCGGCGGATGCGGCCTTGATGATGCAACTCGGCGTGGACGGTGTCTTCGTGGGCTCGGGGATATTCAAGAGCGGCGAGCCGGCCCTGCGCGCCAAGGCCATCGTTCA
>JBAPSB010000016.1:0-81967 GCA_049281435.1 Desulfobacterales bacterium | reverse complement strand
ATATCAGGACGGCGCGATGCCGATAGCGGGTCTGGTCGAATTGCTCCTGGGCCTGCTCGAGGGCCAAAATCGCATCGCTTAGCGTGGCATCCTCGGAAACCGTGGCATATTCCGAAAGCGGGACCATCAGATCTTTGACGATATAAGTTTTCATATCCATGCTCCTTCCATGATGTCGCGGTTTTGAGAAAACCGTCAAAACCGTAAAAGGCCAAAGGGGGTCGGTGGAATAAGTGCCATCCGTTAGCATTGAGATTTTGAAAGATCAACACTTAATTGGCGTGCCGGACAGGGCGCGCGGGGGTTGCCGAGTGCATCTTTTTTTCCCCGACTTCCCTTCCGACCAGCCCATCCTCGAATCCCTTTATGAGACGACCCTCACCGATGGTAATCTCCAGCGGAGATTTCCAACACAATTGAAGACGATGTCAAGCGCGCCGAGCTGCAGGCGGCTTGACAAGAGCGATGGGCTTGGTGTATAGAAAGGAAGAAAGGTAATTTGTCTATCCGCATATTTCTCTCTCTTTTTTTCTTTCTGCTCACCAGGTTTGGGTGCGGGTCCCGATAATAGTTATCTTTTTTCTCCACCGGCACGGCGCAGCCAGTTTATAGTTGTTCGACCAGATTGTGGCCGGCAGTGCGTTCCCGCGGGTTTGTCTTTTCGTCCATAGATGTTCGGATTAAAACGGCCATGTGCCGCCAGGGCCATGCCGGGTGTTCAGCAGGCGTCATCGTTTCGCGCCGCAGCGCCGCCGTGTCCCGCAAACCACTGCTTTGCGGCGGGCACTCGCGGGCGCTCGTTCGTTTGAGACATCACCCCCCAACTACCGGAGGTCATCATGTGGCAAAAATACCGGATCACCAAAAACGACGCATCTGAAAAACTACACATACGGGAGTTCGCCGTGTTGGAGAACGTTCCGCGGATGAGTGAAATTGCGGATATCAACCAGGAAGATTACTCTTTGCTTTGCGAAGAAAGCTACGACAGCCAGGAGGTCACATCGGCTATCGTGGAAGGCAAGACGGCCTTGATCGGTGTTTTGAGAACGCCGAACATGTATCCGATCAGCGTGTATGCCGAGGTGATCGCCGAATCGGTGATCGAACTCTACGATTCCGAAGCACCGGATTCGGTCGAGCTGCTGTTCGATGATGCCGACCTGCTTCAATGAAGCCATCTACAAGTGTTGAGTCATCTTTGAAGTGTCTGGGCGGCCTTTAACGAGGCACGTGGCCGGCGCATCAAGGTTCATGGTCCACGGTTTATGGTTTAGCGACGCCTCTGGCCGCTCAGTCTGATCGTTGACCTCTATCTTTGTCATTGGCGCACCTGATCGGCTCGACGTTCCGGTTTCTCAAAACTTGACCTCCATCAGGTCCACGCGCCATCCTCGGGGCCGTTGAGCCGTTGCGGCAATTGTGTTACAGGCGACTTCGATCGACTTTGCCGGAGTCGGTCGGAGCGCTTAGCCTTTGGAGGACAAGCCGTGACGGTTGATGCCTTTACCTGCCGATGTATCAGCGACACCTTGGATGGACTGCGTGATGGCCTGTCCCATTTTTCGGGCCCCAGCCGCGCCGCCGTGCTGTTCTCCATCGCCCCCGGCGATTCCCTGTTTATCTGCGATCCTCAAAACCTGCTGAAGGGCCATGAGCCCCGCTTCAAGGAGCTTTACCTGGAAAACGAGCAGTGGCGACGCGCGCTGCCTGCCGGCTGCGACAAAAACAGGTTCAGCTACATGGTGCCGGAAAAGAACCTTCAACTGGCCGGCCTCATCTCCTGCGGCGGACGCTCCAGCGCGGTGTTTTTCCAGATGTGGTTCACCGACCACCATCCGGACATATGTTGCATCGGGCCGACCGAGCGTTGGCTGGAGCACGCCGCCTGGCGTTTCTCGCACGATATAGCCAACGACCGTGAACTTTACACCGGTATATCGGGCAGTTTCCTGCGCGAATTTGCCAGTCACGCCGTGCATGACTACATCGTCGACCGGATGAATGTCCTTTTGGGATGGGACAGTCAGTTGCGGATTTACCCCATTCTGGACGCTGTTCTGGGGATATCGCGCACGCGGGAGGAACAGATGATGCCCAGAGGCGAACTGGTTTTTGTCGAACGAGCCCTGCTGGGCAGCATCGACTATCTGGCGCGATTTCCGGAGATGGAGCAGCCCCTGCTGGACAACTTCAAGCATGTCCGCAAGCTGCTGCAGGCGGTGGAGGATTCCGATCGCCAACTGGTATCGGATGGAAAGAACATCGTCGGCATCAGCGCCGCCGGCAGGATGCCGCCCTTTTTCATCACGGCCGATTTCAGGGGCAATTTCGGCTTCCTGAAACTCAACGGCGACGAGGTGTGCAGTTTTTCCGACGGCAGTTTTAAATCCACCACCCGCAAGGCCAAGCTGGTTCAGGTGGAGGAGGCCCTGCTCGAAGCACGGCTCGATCCGGAAGTCGGCAGTCAACTGTTCAAAATAACGGCGGCACTGGTTCATGCCGCCGAAGAATCGAAATGCGGGTGCACCCTGGTCATCGACCTGAACGATGAACCGGTTGTCATCTCCGGCCAGAAACTGGCCGAGCCGCTCGATCTCCAGCAGCCGCACCTGCTGGAACTGGCGACCTCCCTGTCCAAGGTGGACGGTGCCCTCCACATCGGGCGGGACCTGCGTCTGCACGGGTTTGCCTGCCTGCTCGACGGCCTGGCGATACCGGGCGAGGATCGGGCGCGCGGGGCGCGCTTCAATTCAGCCCTGCGGTTCACGGCCGTGCGGCCGAAAATGATCGTCGTGGTCGTGTCGGTCGACCGGCCGTTTGCCGTCATCCAGGAAGGGGTGGAAATCAGTGCCCAGTGTCAGTGGGTCCCCCTGACGAGCTGTCTTTTCCGCCCGTTGACGCTTGCACGCTGGGTCAACGGAAAAAGTTCCGGTGTTCTGATTTCCGGCATTGCCTGAAGCCCGCTGCTGTTTTGCGTTTTGGCCCTCTTCAAATGGGCCGTTTTTTATAGCGCAGGACGCCGGCGAATTTACGCATAAGAGCCCCGTTTTCGCTCCAGAAATGGATGGACACTCAATAGTTTTCCGCCAGGAGTTCAAAGTAAGCCCGCGGATGATCGCAGGTCGGACAGATTTCCGGAGCCTCGGCGGCCTCCATGACCCGGCCGCAGTTGCGGCATTTCCAGAGCGCCTTCTGCGGCTGCTTGAAGACGCGTTCGGCCTGGACGGCTTCGATCAGTTTGTTGTAGCGACGTTCATGCCATTTTTCGACTTCGGCGACCTGTTTGAAGATCCGGGCGGCATCCTTGAAACCTTCCTGATCGGCCTCATCGGCAAACCCCGTGTAAAGGGTCGTCCATTCCATGCGTTCCCCTTCGGCGGCTGCTTTCAATTGCTCGAGCGTGCCGCCGACCACGCCGGCCGGGTATCCGGCCGTAATAGTGGCCTCGCCGCCCTGCAGCTGACGGAAAAAAACCTTGGCGTGTTCGAGTTCCTGGTCGGCGGTTTCCATGAAAATGCCACAGATCTGCTCGAAGCCCTCTTTCTTGGCGATTTTGGCGGCCATGGAATAGCGGTTGCGCGCCTGGGACTCGCCGGCAAATGCCGCCAGCAGATTGTGTTCGGTTTTCGATCCTTTCAAAGATGCCATTTTTACCCCTCTCATTCAGAAACGGTTAAGAAGTTGGTGGTGCGTTTTGTATAACAGTACCGACAGAATTCGGGGGATCTTAAGGCAATCGGGGATTTGATGTCAAGGACGAGGGTCGCATGACGGTTACTGAAAACGGTCATGGACGGGCGTTATTTATCGTAGCCGGGGGGCTGACCCTGAAGCCAGCGGATGGCCTCCACTGCTTCCGAACGGTCGAAATAGCCGATATCGATACCGCCGAAGAGGCCGAACAGGCCGACGCTGGTTCTTTCCCAGGCCTTGCTGCCGATGATGGCGATTTTTTCGATGCTGTCGGCGTGCAGCCGCAGGAACTGCAGGTTTTCGAAAAGCGTTTCAGGGGTGCGCGCCGACGTGGGGGTGTCGATGGACAACAGCAGCCGCACCCGGCCGCCGGCGGCGGCAATGCTCTCCTGCAGCATACGGCTCAGCGCCCGGGTCTGCCGGTCGATCATGCGGTCGAAGAGCTTGACCGTGACGATATCACCCAGACGCTGAACCGGATTTTTTCCCACGTGCGGTTTTCCTTCGCCGAACCGCTGCCCGTACAAAATCATCAGGCGTGCTCGTGTTCGTGATCGGTGAAATCGCCCGGATGGTGCGGCTCGGCATGCGGGTGCGGATGGTCATGCTCGCGGTCGCCGTGGCGATGTTTGTGGGAATGCACGATAATCTGGCCGCTGCCCTCGCACCGGCTGCAATTCTGGGCGCTTATTTTTCCGGTCCCGCGACACTCGGGGCAATTTTCGGTAGATTTTGTCATTTGAGGCCTCCCTTGTCGTTTCCGATTACCCGATTCTCTTCACATGGCCGGAGCAGCCGCTTGTGGAGGGCACAAGTTGTGCGCCTGCCCGATAATTGAAAATGATAGGTCGTTTAATCGATAAAGCAATAGCGGGCAGTGGCATCGGTTTCCGGCCGGAATAAGCAGGCGGGGTGATCGACACACGGCTCCCCAATAAAAGGTCGATGGGGAAAATCCGTGCGGGCAGCGCTGGCGGGGCTCCGGGTCGTCCGGTCAACGCCGGGATCCCAGCGCGCCAAGCAGAAGCCGACCGGCGTTGCGGGCACCGATGATGTTGCGGGCGCATGGACCGAGTTGCAGCTCGGCCAGGGGGCCGCTGACGAAGATGTTGGCCGACCATCGCAGATCGCATCCGGTGACAGGGTAGCCGCAGGGCCCGCATCTCAGTTTGAATTCGTCGATGACCTGGTCGATAAAAAGACTTCCCGGCCGATGGGAGCAGAAGCCCGTGGCCAGGACAACGGTGTCGGCCCACAGCGTTTCGTGGTCGGTGTCCAGGCGAATGCGGCCGCCATCGGCCGCCGCCCGGCGAATGCGGGATTTCTGAAAGCGCAGCCGGTTCGTGCCGACTGCGGCGTCAAACTCGGCGAGGACCTCGGCCGGCAGGCTGCCGCCGATCCGGGCGCGGTCAATGGTCTCGCGACGGCTGGCGATGTCCTGCCGATAGAAGCCGCGCAGGCATTTCGGACCGATCCAGCAGGGATCGAAATCGTACTGGCTTTGCCTGAGGTCGTGTCGGGAGACGAGCCGGACTGTTTCCTCCAGTCTTTTAGACAGCATCAGGGCCGTCTGGACGGCGGATACCCCTGCGCCGACAACGACCACGCCGTCCGCAGCCGTGGAAATATCGGCCAACTGAAATTTGCGCTCGAAGACGTGAAAGATCCGCGCCGCCGGCCGCAACCGGCGCGCCCAGGCCGGCCAATAGGGTTGTTCGCCCAGTCCGATCGCCAGAAGGACATTTCGTGCCGTTACCGAACCGGCCGAGGTCTCGGCCGTTATCGAGCGCCCGTTGTCATGCAGGGCCAAGGCCCGGCCGGCAATCCGCAACTCCTGCAACCGGAACTGCCGGATCACATGCGCGCAATGCTTCTGAAACAGCTCCAGGGAAGGTCGGTTGTACGGCGGGATGAAAGCGGCGGTTTTCTCCACCGCCGATCGGGCGAACCGGTACAGGGAAAGAACCGGAAGATCGATGTTGTGAGTGGCCGGCGAGCGCAAGTAGCGCATGCCGCAACGGGTCGTATTCCGCTGCCAGGTCGACAGCGGCGCCGGGTCGGGATCGAGCACGCGGACCTCGCCGGGGTCTAAACCGGCTTGGTTGACCAGCAAGTGCGACAGATAGGTCCCGTGAATGCCGCCGCCGATGATCAACCAGGATATCATGGCCGTATGTGAGTCGAAACGGTCATGGCGGCTCAATCGAGTTTTTCGAAAAATTCCTTTTCGGCGCCGCATTTCGGGCAGACCCAGTCGTCGGGCAAGGCCTCGAAAGCCGTTCCGGCTTGAATGCTGTTCTCGAAATCTCCTTCTTCGGGATCGTAGATGTAGCCACAGGGACATTCCCACTTATCCATTTTTCCTCCTTTGAGCAGATGGGCGGCTCGGCCCGGCAGGAAATTTTTCCGCGGTTGCCGGCCGGCATTTAATGAGGTTTTAACTCACTATCGCTAAGCACGGATAATGCCGGCGTCAAGTTTGCTTTCAGGTATTGAAATATTTCAGCAGGACGACGGCAATCTGGAAATAAAGGGTGATGCCGACGGCATCGATGATCGTGGCGATGAAAGGACCGGCCGTCAGGGCCGGATCGAGCCCGATGCGCTTGAGCAGAAGCGGGATGAGGGCGCCGGCGAGATTGGCCGTCAGCAGTGTGACCAAAAGGGCCAGGGCCACGATACAGCCGAGGATCATGTGGTGATCCTGCAAAAAAACCCGGAAGTAGGCCATCAACCCGAGGGCGAGCCCGAGTGCCAATCCCATCAGCAGTTCCCGATTGAAGACCCGCAGGGCGTCACTCGGGCAGATTTCCCCCAGGGCCAGGGCGCGCACGACCATGGTGGCCGACTGCGTCCCGGCATTGCCGCAGGTGCCGGTCACCAGCGGAATGAAAAACGCCAGCGCCACCATCTGGTGCAGGATCGCGGAATTCATTTCCATGACCGTGGTCGAGAGCAGTGAGGTGCACAGCAAGATGGCCAGCCAGCAGAACCGGTTCCAAAACAGGCGCGGAAGGGGACGCTTGAAGTACTGTTCATCGAAAGGGATCACGGCCGAAATGCGTTGGAAATCTTCGGTGCTTTCGGCCTCGATGATGTCGATGACATCATCGACGGTGATGATCCCCAGCAGCCGGTCTTCGCGGTCCACGACCGGCAGGGCCAGGAAGTCGTATTTCGAGATGAGGGCGGCGACGGCCTCGACCTCCATATCGTGTTTGACCGAGATGACATGGCCCTGCATGAGGCTATTCAGAACCGCAGAAGGTTTGGACATGATCAAATCACGCAGCGACAGCATTCCCAGGAGATGGCGGTTATTATCGGTGATATACACATAATAAATGGTTTCCTTGTTGGGTGCCTGCAGCCGCAAACGCTCCAACGCTGTGCCGACGGTGATGTGCCCCGGTAGAAAGGCATATTCGGTGGTCATCACCGCTCCTGCGGTCCCTTCGGCATATTGCCACAGGCGCCGGATGTCGTTGCGTTCGGCCTGGGCAATCAGCGGCATGATCGCCTCACTGATATCGGCATCGACTTTTTTGAGCAGGTCGACCCGGTCATCCGGGTCCATGTTTTCGATAAACCGCAACATGGTAACGGTGTTGCCGGTTTCCAGACACGCCTGCTGCGTTTCGAGCGACAGTTGCTCGAAAGCTTCCTTGGCGATATGATTGCCCACCTGCCGGAGGATCTCGATGATCACCTCGGGCTCGAGGTCGGCATTCTCCAGGTTTTCGGCGATATCCGAGGGGTGCAAGTCGCGCAGGGCGTCGATATTGCGGTCAATTGTACCCAGGGGCGGGTGCGCGCTTGTCAATTGGGAACAAAGGGCAGAGGTCATTGCGCCTCCTTCACGTCCATGGCCTGCAAACGGGCCCAGACGAAAAGAGGCGATGGCGCGCGTCAGCGCATCGAGGCAGGTGGTAAAGGGGTCTTCGCGTCTTGAAACCGGTCGCAGGGCTTCCGGATTATTGCAACGTTTGGTCGGGTTGGCTGGCGTTGGTGGTCAGGACTACCGCCAGGCTCCTTGTCGTCCATAAATTTGCCTGTCCTTGATCGATTGTAAAAAACAATGGTGAATCACCCTGTGCTCAATTCACCATCCATGGGCCCCTCACGTCCCGAACTCGGGCGCGCGGGTTAAAAGTAAAATTCGTAGCTTGCCACCCTAATTCAGATGCCGCCTTTTTTCAAGAAACAAATTGGCGAGGCAAACATTTTTTCCGGCACTGCAGAAAACAACCACTCAGCGGCGTCCCGGCCGCACGCATCAGACCAAGCCGGTGAACTCGAACTCCAGTTTGGTCTGAAACTTTTCGACCCGCTTGAAGATTTCCTTCAACATTTTCTGTTCGATGTTGGTCAGTTTTTTGGGATTGATGTAATTGTCGGGCGCGGTTTTTTCATCGACGACCGCCGTGACCTGCCGCACGAACCGCAATTGCATCAAAAAAGTGTAGGCTTTTTCGACCTCTTCATACTCGGGTGCCGTAATGACCTTCTTCAACTGCAAATGACTCAGGCGTTCCAGCGTGTTCGTTTCTTCGATTTTGTGTTTGAGGGCATAAATCCGGGCGAAATCAACGATGGGTGTCATTGCACTCTTTATATCAAGGGCGCTGCGGTGCTGGCCCTTGGATTCGACCACGAAGTTGCGAAAAAAGCCGATGGGCGGTTTGAAGTGCAGGGCATTTTCAGTCAGGTGTCGAAAAAAACCGGACCAGCCCTCGAGGGAGGCAAAAAGGTGTTTGCGCAGGGCCTCGATCAGTGACGCCTCTCCATAGCCATGCCGAAAGTCGAAAAAGATGCTGGCCTGGAGTAAATCTTCCGGTTCGGCCGCATGAATCCAGGCCGAAAAATAGGCCTTCCAGGTCGAGAGCGACTGGCACCATTTGGGATTTTGAGCCATGACGCCACCGGTGCAGTATTCAAAACCGGCCTGGTCCAGCAGAAAGCACGCCTTTTCCCCGAATTTCAAGAAATACGCCCTTACAGCCGGCTCGTCCTGTTCCCCGAGGTCCTGGTAAACGATGGCATTGTCCTGATCGGTTTTCAGGGTCTGCTCGTGCCGGCCTTCGCTGCCCATGATCATGAACACAAACGGAATCGGCGGCGGCCCCAACTCATTTAGGGTAAACGCCATGACCTTTTTGAGAATGGCGTCGGAGACGGCGGTGATGAAGCGCGTCAGGTTCTGGGCCCGTGCGCCGCTGGTGATCAGGCTGCGGAGCAGTTGCGGCATCCGGCGGTTGCGCTCGATAATTTGGGTCATGCTGTCCGCCTCGGTGATTTCCCGCAGCAGAAACAGCGGCGACTGCCCCTGCGCCGACAGGAGATCACGGCTCGACAGGATTCCCACCACCTCATCGGTGGCATCCATGACTGCCAGATGGCGGATGTCATCCTTCATCATCAGCATCAGGGCTTCAAAAATCAGCGCCTGGTCGGCAATCGTGCGGACCGGCGAGGACATGACGTCTTTTACCGGCCGCCGGATGTCCAGTCCCGGGGCGATCACCTTCAAGGCCAGATCTTTTTCCGTTAGGACGCCCACGCACTGGCCGGAGGGGGTCTTGAGAAAGATCGAGCTGATTTTTTTCTGGTCCATCACTTGCGCGGCGTCTTGAACCGTCATGTCGACGCTGCCGAAAACCGGCTGGCGCGTGTAAATGCTGGCCACCGGTTGATTAAAAAATTGCAGGCCCTCCTGCTGGGGCTGCAAGGCCTTGGCGATGATGCTCGCATATGATTTCTCGAGCATGCGGCGGCCGAAAATGTCCGTGAAGTGCTCGGTGAAGGCTTCGAATCGCTTGCAGACCTCCAGAAACGTTTGCTTGGGCAGCAGGTAAAAAAAGGACTTTTCGATCACCCGCATCGTGCGCACCGAAATGCCGTCGTTCAATAGAATCGAAATGCCGCCGTAAATGTCGCCTGCGCCCAGCCGTTCCACCATCGATTTTTTGTTCTGTTCTTCATAGTAGCGTTCCGCGGAGCCTTTCTGAAGAATGTAGAGGTATCCAACGCGGGTGCGGCCCTGAACGAATAAAACGGTGTCCTTGGGATAGTGGACCATCGTCAGGTCTGTCACGATGTTATCGAGTTCCGCGGCCGGTAAAACCGAGAAGGGCGGCAGGCGGGACAAAAAGTTCCTGGCCTGTCCGGATTCGATGATCGATGCCAGCGAAGTGTCGAATATGTTGCGACTGAAATTTTCCAGAAAATATTCATAAAAGGCTTTGTAACGCGTGCAGAGGTCCAGAAAATTTTCTTCCGGAACCCTGTATCCGGTGCAGTCGTCGGCGACTATGGCAGTCCGCAGCGATATCCCGGCATTGAGCAGGATCGTGATCCCGCCGAAAACTTCACCTTGTTTGATGTGGCCGGTCGGTTTTTCACCGTTTATTTTCTCGTCGAAAAGCGCCAGAGAGCCCTTTCTCACAATGAAAATGCTGTCGACCCTGGTCTGTCCCTGAACGGCATACGGCGTGCCCTTGGCGTGGCTTTCCTCGATCGCGGCGGTGGCAATTTTTTGGCGCTCTTCGCGGGGCAGGAAAGAAAAATGGGGCATGCCCGATATATATTGATAAATCTGCTGGTCCATCGAGAACCTCCTCGGCAATGGGGGGCAGGGCAGCTAACTCGTGCCCATCCGCGATCTTTTTTAGGCACTTCTCAGTGCCCAATTCATAAATGCGGAGTTGTTCGCTGGACAAAGCCGCATCCCGCCTGGGCGGGACGGCGAGGCGTACTTTATATACGCCGCAGCCTGAAACCCGCTGCAACCGGCCGCCCAGCGGAAAAAAGACCATTTATGGATGGACACTGACTCGTGCCGGGCCACTATAGGCAAAAATCCCGTCAACATTCAATGCCGAACCGCCGCCGTGCGCCGCCGATCATCCGGGTGCCGACGCATTGTTTTCACGCAGGGGGCCCCTCGCAGGTATTGCTAAAGTGTTCAAAAGTCGATATAAAAGGGAATTAATGGACGGCTCCCTCTGCTTGATTCCAAAAACCAGATCTACAGTAACCAACTGAGGAAAGTATTGATCATGATGATGCTGATGAAACGCCTTGTTTTTTGTGGAATTTGCCTGGTGTTGTTCGCCGTTCCGGTTCACGCGACCACGATGTACGTGAACGATGTGGTGGAAATAACCCTGCGAACCGGCCAGAGCCTCGACCATAAGATATTGAGCTTCCTGCAGTCCGGTCAACGGCTAGAGATTCTCCAGATGAATGACCAATGGGCGCACGTGCGCACGGCCAATGGAAAAGATGGCTGGGTCTTGACCCGTTACCTGACGCCCGAGCCGACCAGCAAAATCAAACTGGAAATGTTGGAGGAGAAGCAAAAAAGCGTGATGGAGCAAAATGCCACCCTGCTCCAGGAAAACCAGCAACTCAAGGCCGAAAACAAGAAACTGTCCACTGCGCTTTCAACCACGGACAAAGGCCTGAACCAGGTCCGCAACGAATACGAAACGCTCAAATCGGAATCGGGTGAGTTCCTGGCAATGAAATCCAAATACGAGAAAACGGCGACCCATCTCGATGCCGAGGCCCGCAAGGCCAGCCAGCTCGAAGAGCAAGTGGTGAAACTCGAGCGCAGTTATGCCATCAAATGGTTTCTGGCCGGTTCGGGGGTTCTCCTTTTCGGCTTCATTGTCGGATTCAGCCTCAAACGCCAGCGGCGGCGTCCATCATTGCTCTGACGCTGCCGAAGGAAATGGTGTGAGCGAACGCGGCGCGGGCAAAAGGGCTTCTATTTTGTACTAAACGGCCTCGTCGATGGCCCGCGATGGGCGGGATCTTCCGGCGCGAGGCCATCCGGCCATCCGCGTTCGGATTTCGATTGGGCAGCGGCCGGTTTTTTTCATTGGGCGGCATCTTCTTCGTTTTCGTCATACGGAGCGTAGTCATAAGAGGTCACGCTGAATATTTTCGCTCCGTTGGCATCGAGCGACACACTTCCGGTCGCCTCGATCTCTTCGTCTATCATGTTTAAAAGCTTTTTTCCCGTCCGGTTCATCTCGACGATATATTCGTCCTCATCGGTCGAGATCTTAACGCCGGTGTTGTCATCATCGTCGTCCAGCGGATCGACGAAACCGATGAGTGTGACCTCCTGCCGGGCATCCTTATGTCGTTTCATCTGACGTATTCTCCTTGTTGGTGAAGTTGACGATGGCGCCGATCGACGGGCGCTGTGAGCGCTGAAATCCGGTTTCAAAGAGCAATTCCCGTGCCGGGCGCGTAACACCTGGTTATCATCCCGGTTAAATCTTTGCCGGCCGGCAGACGGGTGGAACTGAGTGTTCCGGTCGGGCTGGCGCGCGGGCCACGGGCCGATTTGCGGATAATAGAATCCGGAAATTCAACCTACTGAAGATAAAGATATAAATGAAATCGGCGGACCCGTTTGTCCGTGGTGGAATTTTTGAAATCAGGTGCCGGGCCCCCCGACCGCCCTACGCGAACACATAATTCCCTTAGAGGCCAAAAAAGGAACCGTGAGTTCTTCACTGTCACCCCGCTGGCGGTGCGTCAACGGGCACGCCGACCCGCATCCGGTTTGACGATGCGGCCGAACCGTCTAAAATAAAGGGCTGGCGTCTTTCAGCGGCGTGCATTCGGCGCCGGCGATTTTTTTCAGGTGTTTTGATTATTTGGCACCTGTTTTGCTAAGCGAAGGGCAAAAGCCGGACTGACCGCTGGGCGTCCGGCACTAAGGGCGACACCCCCCAGGGTCGACTTTGATCCCAACAGAAAAGGAGAACCGGTAATGCATCCTAACCCGTCCATTTTTCAACCGACCGTTGCAAACGGCCCCCAGGACGCCTTGCAGGGAAGGGAAGACGAAGAGCCTCCGGGTAGACAGGCAGCGGCTTCCGAGCCGACTGCCAGCTGCGTACTTCGGCGAGCCCCGCGCTGCAATGACGCGGCCGTCGTCCTCAGATTCCCCCCCGAGCGTGTCGCTCGCACCTCCGTAACCACGCGCGCCTTCCGGCGCAAGTTTTTCCCCGGCGTGCCCGACAAATCCTGGAATGATTGGCAATGGCAGATCCGAAACCGGATCCGGCACTACCGGCAGCTTCAGTCGATGCTGAATCTCTCCGCTTTGGAAAAAGCCGTCGGCGAGCATACCGGTCCCAAGCTGCCAATGGGCATAACACCGTATTACATGAGCCTGCTGTCCGCCGATGACGCCGACCAGCCTTTGCGGCGCACGGTCGTGCCGACGATGAGCGAGTTTGTCAGCTCGGCGGGAGAGGCAAACGATCCGCTCGGAGAGGAGAACCAGAGCCCGGTACCAGGCCTCGTCCACCGCTACCCCGACCGGGTCCTTCTGCTGGTGCACGATTTCTGTTCCACGTATTGCCGCTACTGCACGCGGTCCCGGGTGGTGGGGCACGGCGCCATTTTGCCGAGCCGGTCGCGTCTCGAGCAGGCGATCGACTATATCCGTGCGACGCCGTCCGTGCGCGACGTGCTGTTGTCCGGCGGCGACCCGTTGACCCTCAACGACGACCGGTTGGAGTGGATTCTGGCGCGTCTGCGGCGGATACCCCACGTGGAGGTCGTGCGGATCGGGACCAAGATCCCGGCCGTTCTGCCGCAGCGGGTCACCGGGCGATTGGTACGGATGCTGCGCAAGTACCACCCGCTCTGGATGAGCCTGCATTTCACCCACCCGGACGAGTGCACGCCGGAGACCACCCGCGCCTGTGGAATGCTGGCCGATGCCGGCATACCGTTAGGCTCGCAGACGGTCCTGCTCAAAGGCGTAAACGATTCGGTGGCGACGATGACCGCGCTGTGTCACGGTCTGCTGCGGATGCGGGTGCGGCCCTACTACCTCTACCAGTGCGACCCGATAACCGGTTCGGGCCATTTCCGGACCTCGATCGCCCAGGGCCTGGAGATCATCCGGGGGATGAGGGGGTTTACCAGCGGATACGCCGTGCCGACCTATGTCGTGGATGCGCCCGGCGGCGGCGGCAAGGTCCCGCTGATGCCCGATTACACGGCCGGCCGGGAGGGATCCGATCTGCTGCTTCGCAACTACGAAAATCGGCTGTATCGCTATCCCGATTGCCGGGCCGCGGATATCGACCCCGGCGCTTCGGTCTGACGGCCGGAATCCCCTCCATAGATCATATTTCTCCGCCCGCTGAATCGGCCGGGTTTCGGAACCGGAAACGGTTTTCGAAACCCGGCCGGGGTTTTAACTTGCCCGGTTTTCGCCGGTGATGTAGAGGTGGGCATCCGCAGGAGAACCTACCAAAGGATTCAAGCAATGAAAATCGGTCTGACCTACGACCTGCGTTCGGAATACCTGGCGGCCGGATTCGGTGAAGAGGAAACCGCCGAGTTCGACCGTGACGATACCGTGGTGGCCATCGAAAAAGCCCTCCGCGGCCTGGGGCATGCCACCGATCGCATCGGCAGTGTCCGCAGCCTGTTCGGGCGTCTGACCACCGGCGACCGCTGGGACCTTGTTTTCAATATCGCCGAGGGACTCAAGGGCATCGGCCGCGAGGCCCAGGTCCCCTCGGCGCTGGATGTCTACGGCATTGCCTACACCTTTTCGGATCCCCTGGTCATGGCCCTGACCCTGCACAAGGCGGTGACCAAGCGCGTGGTGCGCGATGCCGGCATCCCCACACCGGATTTTGCCGTGGTCCGACCGGGCGAGGCCGCCGGGCCGCTGCCCTTTCCCCCGCCGTACTTCGTCAAGCCGGTGGCGGAGGGTACCGGCAAGGGGATTACGCCCCAATCGATCGTGCGGCGGTCGGAAGATCTATCCGCCGCCTGCGAATCTCTGATCGCCGCCTTCCACCAGCCCGTTCTGGTCGAGCGCTATCTGCCGGGCCGGGAGTTTACGGTCGGCATCGTGGGAACCGGCGCGCAGGCCAGGGTTCTCGGCACTATCGAAGTGCACCTGCTGGCGGCCGCCGAACCCGAGGTCTATTCCTATGTCAACAAGGAACGCTGCGAGGAGCTGGTCGAATACCGGCTCGGCCGCCCGGATGACGATTTGCCGGTGAAGCAGGCCGAAGACGTTGCCCTGCGGGCCTGGCGGGTGCTCGAGTGCCGGGATGCCGGCCGGATCGATTTGCGCTGCGATGAAAACGGCCGGCCGAATTTCATGGAGGTCAACCCCCTGGCCGGCTTGCACCCCTTCCATTCGGACCTGCCGATCATCTGCAGCCACATCGGGATGCCCTATGAGGAGCTGATCCGGGACATCGTGGCTTCTGCGGCCCGGCGGATCGACTCGGCGGCCAACCGAAAAGGAGCCGTTGACTGATATGCGTGTGGCCGTCGTGCACAACGCCGTGACCCGGGACAGCGCCCCCGATGCGATAGACGTGCTGGCCCAGGCGGCAGCCGTCGAAAAAGCGCTGGCCGTGCTCGGGCACGCGGCGCACACCTTCCCCTGCTCCCTTGACCTGGCGGGCGCCCGGGATCGGTTGGAGCAGGCCCGGCCGGATCTCGTCTTCAACCTGGTGGAGTCGCTCGATGACCACGGGTGCCTGGCCCACCTGTTTCCCGCGCTGCTGGATGCGATGGTGCTGCCCTACACCGGTTCACCGGCGGTGACGCTGCAGCTGACCACCCACAAGATCATGGCCAAGGAACTTTTGATGGCCGCCGGTCTGCGCACGCCGGCCTGGCGGGGACCGTATCCGGCCGAGCCGCTGTCACTGCTACCCGCCGCGGCGGCGCGCCCCGCCAACACGCACGGCGATCGCTGGATCGTCAAATCCGTCTGGGAGCATGCCTCGTTCGGTATGGAAGAAGATGCGCTGGTCGCCGATCTCAGCCAAGAGGAGATCGAGACGGTCTTGCGCGACCGCGCCCCGCGCCTCGGCGGATCCTGTTTCGCGGAAGGCTATGTGGACGGCCGCGAGTTCAACCTGGCCATGCTGGCCGATGCGACCGGGCCCCTTGTCCTGCCGCCGGCCGAGATTGTCTTCGAGGGCTATGACGACCACAAACCGCGGATTGTCGGGTACCGAGCCAAATGGGCGCCGGATTCCTACGAGTACCACCACACCCCGCGACGATTTGATTTTCCGTCCGCCGATGACGGGCTGCTGGGCCGCCTGAAGGCCGAGGCCCTCGACTGCTGGCGCATCTTCGGTCTCGGCGGCTACGCGCGTGTCGATTTTCGAGTAGATCCGCACGGCACCCCCTGGATCCTGGAGGTCAATACCAACCCGTGTCTGTCGCCCGATGCCGGTTTCGCCGCCGCTCTCACCGAAGCCGGGGTGTCCTTTCCGGAGGCCGTTCAAAAAATCCTGGAAGATGCGCTGAGGTGCGGCCGACGGTGCGGCACACCGGGCACCCGCCCCAGAGGAGCTTGACCACGATGCTGCGTATTCGCCGCATTTTCGATGACGTCCTGCCGGTCAACAAGGAGACCCTGGAACAGGTAAAGGCCATCCTGCGCGACCGCTTCAGCCAAGTCCCCGAAGAAGAAATCGAGCAAATCGGCGCCAAGCTGCGCAAC
The DNA here is from genome assembly GCA_049281435.1 of Desulfobacterales bacterium. Classification (GTDB taxonomy): domain Bacteria; phylum Desulfobacterota; class Desulfobacteria; order Desulfobacterales; family SG8-13; genus JARFQH01. The sequence goes on along the minus strand of JBAPSB010000016.1, from coordinate 65,745 downwards.
CCTTTCAAGCAGCGGTTCCGCCCCATCCTCTTTGTGGCCAAGACCCTGCGCAGCCGCGTCAAGGGCTTTGCCATGCTGCTGCACGAGCCCGAAATCGGCTTCTGCTATCTGGACTGGATTGCCACGGCCAGCGGCAAAACCGGCGGCGGATTGGGCGGTGCCCTGTATGACCGGGTGCGCAGGGAATCGGTCGCCCTGGGCGCCGGCGGGCTTTTTTTCGAGTGCCTGCCGGACGATGCCGAAAACTGCCCCGACGAAACCCTGCTGAAGGAAAACCGGGCGCGCCTGCGATTTTACGAGCGCTACGGCGCCCGGCCGATTGTTCACACCGGCTACGAGCTGCCCGTCAATCCGGGGGACAGCTGCATGCCCCATCTGGTCTACGATGCCCTGGATGCCGTCAAACCATTGCGCCGCGCTTTTGTGCGCAAAGTGGTGCGGGCCATCCTGGAAAGAAAGTACAGCGGGTATTGCCCGGCCGAATACGTCGAGAAGGTGGTGGCCTCTATTCAGGAAGATCCGGTGGCGCTGCGCGAGTTTCGGTATGTCAAACCACAGGCCGTGAAGACGACGGTCGATGACCGCTCCATCGAGCAGATCGCCCTGATCGTCAATGACCGCCACCACATCCATCACGTGCACGAGCGCGGATACGTGGAGTCGCCCGTCAGAGTGCGCAGCATCCTGGCGGAACTCGACAAGAGCGGCCTGTTTGCCCGGCTCAAACCACGGGCGTTTCCGGACAAGACCATCCACGCCGTTCACGATGCCGATTTCGTCGGCTATCTGCACCACGCCTCCGCGGATGTGCCCGAGGGCAAATCCCTCTATCCATACGTGTTTCCGGTTCGCAACAAGACCCGCCCCCCGAAAGAGCCGTCGGTCCTGTCAGGCTACTACTGCATCGACACCTTCACCCCCATCAACCGCAACGCGTATCCGGCGGCGCGGCGCGGGGTGGACTGCGCGCTGACCGCCGCCCGTGAAATCCTGGACGGTCGGCGCATGGCTTACGCCCTGGTGCGTCCGCCGGGCCATCACGCCGAACGCCGGGCCTTCGGCGGCTTCTGCTATTTCAACAACAACGCCATCGCGGCCCAGTACCTTTGCGCCTACGGAAAGGTCGCCATCCTCGACATCGACTATCACCACGGCAACGGCCAACAGGATATTTTCTACCGCCGGTCCGATGTGCTGACCGTTTCGATCCACGGCAGCCCCCGGTTCGCCTACCCCTATTTCTCCGGCTTCGAGGACGAACGCGGCGACGGTGAAGGCGAGGGATTCAACCTGAACTTTCCCCTGCAGGAGCATCTGGACGGTGAAAAATACCGCCGGGTGCTGGTCAAGGCCCTTCAGAGAATAGAAGAATACGGCCCGCAATTTCTGGTGGTGGCCCTGGGCCTGGACACCGCCAAGGGCGATCCGACCGGCTCCTGGGCGTTGATGGCCAAAGATTTCGAGGAAAACGGGCGCCTGATCGGCGCGATGGCCGTGCCGACAGTGGTCGTTCAGGAAGGCGGTTACCGCACCCGGACCCTCGGCCAGAACGCCCGCAGTTTCTTCAAGGGCCTGGCGGAGGCGCACATGCAAGCGGTCGGCCGGCGCCCGGAGCCCAAGGTCCGGCTGCACGGCATCGTCTTTCGCTATGAGCCGCAGCCGCAGGATCCCGAAAGGATCTCTCGATTAACGGACATCACCGGTTTTTTCACCGCCGACGAAGTGCAGGTGGCGGTCGAGCTTGTCAACGAACGCCTGGCCAAGGGGGAGGCCAGCGGATACCACTATGTCATGGCCGAACACTACGGGCGCCTGGCCGGCTACGCCTGTTATGGGCCGATCGCCTGTACGGTGTCGAGCTACGATATTTACTGGATAGCGGTCCATCCGGATTATCAGGGCAAAGGCTTGGGACGCAGGATTTTAAAGGAGGCCGAGCGCCTGATACGGCAGCGCGGCGGGACGCGCATTTACGTCGAAACCTCCCAGCGGGTGCAATACGCCAGTACGCGGGCGTTTTACGAAAGCGGCGGCTATCACCTGGAGAGCGTGCTGGCGGATTTTTACGCGCCGGGTGACGGCAAGGTGGTTTACTGCAAATCTTTGATTTAACAAAAAATGACAGGCGGGGGTAGAGGGGACGCAAGGGCGAATCTTCACCACCTGTGCGGGGCATCGGGCGGCGGCGGTCGATCACGTAAAACGGAAGAAGGCCGACTGGCGGGCCGGCCTTCTTCCGTCTTTCATTTTACGCAGCGTTAAAAAAATTCCCTTTCCAACTGATTCCTTCTTGGCGGCCGAGGTGACATGCAGGACTTTTTTCCCGCCCTCCTCGCTGACGGTTCCCTTGATGGTCACCATTTTGCCTTTCATGCTGGAAAGGTCCTGCCCTTCCAGGCGATATTGCTTGCCTTCGGACATAACGATAAAACCATTGGGGGAATTCTGAACCGTGCCGAAAATTTCGACCTGTTTTGCTTCCTTGTCACTGGCCATTGCCTGGTTTGCCTGGAATGCCATGCCGGCAAACAGAAATAGCGCCACCATCATCGTGCAAACCGCTGCCTTGAAAAGTTTCATCCTCGCCTCCTGACCTGTTCGTTGGGTTTGATTTCTTCGGAAGTCACGATGAACCTGTTTGAGAAGATTTCCTCCGGCCGCAAGCGCAACCGGCGACCCCGCCATCAGGCCTCACCGCTTTCTTCCGAAATTCCTGTGACGGCCTAGTCAAAGCAAGAGCGGTGCCAACAGGTTAACTATCAGATAATAATAGATATAATAATTTTGGAACCCGGTGCGCCGAACGCGCCCTTCTAATTTTCCTCCCCCAAAGGGATCGCCCGGCGAGTGCGACCGCAATAACCGGTTGACTTGGCAGGATAAAAGCAACAGACCCGGGATGAGAACTCCCGGGACTTAATTAGGGGGTATCGGAATTCGAAATTCCCTTTTCTGCGGCCGGCGCCGGTGTCGGACACCGACCGCAGGAGATAATCGGTCCGAATCGAAGCGCTGAACGCGTCAGTTGCCTGCCGCCATTCAACCCGCGCGCCTTTCTTGACAAACCCGGTCCCTTTTTCCTATAGTGCCGCCGCAATCAGGAACACTCCGGGTGGTCCTGAAAAGTGCCTAAAAAAGATCGCGGATGGGCTATTTATAACCTGCTGAACAGGTCGACTCACTCACGCCGGCGACGGACGATCGGGGGGCGAGCGGCGACAAGGAGGACGGTAATGTTGAAATTGGGAGAAAAGGGTGCCATTCCCCAGCGCGACAATGAAACCTACGCCATTGCGCCGCACATTCCCTGCGGGCTGGTCACACCGGAACTGTTGCGGCGAATCGCGGACGTGGCCGAAAAGTTTGATGCGCAGGCGATCAAGATCACCGGTGCGACCCGCATCGCGATCGTGGGCCTCAAAGAAGAGGATATCGACGGGGCCTGGGAGATGCTGCGCCTGGGAAAGGGCGCCGCCGTGGGATTGTGCGTTCGCAGCGTCAGAACCTGCCCCGGCAATACCTACTGCAAGCTGGGCCAGCAGGATGCCATTAAATTGGGGTTGAAACTGGACGAGGTCTATCACGGCAAGCAGTTGCCGGGAAAATTCAAGATGGCCGTATCCGGCTGCCATTTGAGCTGCGCCGAGTCCTGGGTGCGCGACGTCGGCCTCATCGGGAAAAAAGACGGCTGGTCGCTGGTGATCGGGGGCAACGTGGGCGCGGCGCCGCGGATCGCCCAGGAGTGTGCCAATGGCCTGGATGACGACCGCGCGCTGGCGGCCATAGAAGCGGTGGTCGGGTACTATCAGGAGAACGCAAACAAAGGGGAGCGCCTGGGAAAGATGATCGACCGCATCGGCCTGGAGGCATTTCAGCAGGTGGCCGAGACCGTGTCTCGATGAAGAAAAAGAAGGACAGAACCGGCGGGCCAGCCTGAGATAATGCTTGACAGGTGCTGACGATTGACCGATCATCGGGCTTTAAAACAGGGGATAGACCATCGTGGACACTACATTACTCAAGGTGAACTTTAACGGTTTCGGGCGCTTCTTTTTTTGCTTTAGAAGCGTCCATCCGGCTTAAATGACGTAAACAGCTGAAACGCCCCGGATGGATCGTGAACCGGTCTGTCCGGGGATTTTTTTTTAAAGCCCCGGAATTTTTTTCCGGGGCTTTTTTTATGTGCTCCGGCAGTCCAGCGGAAAAAAAGCAGTTATGACTGAATACCCACTAACCCGTGAAAGGAAAAAGAGCGATGATACTCGAACTGACGCCCAACATGACAAACACTGAAAAAACCGCGCTGATGGCGATTCTGCAGGAACGGCGCTGCGATTTACGGGAGTTGCCGGACACCGATGTTCAACGCATCGGCGTCATGAACCCGAAACGACACCCCGAGGATTTTTACAGGAAACTGCCCGGAGTGGCCCGGACGGTCGCCGTCGGCACGCCCTACAAGCTCGCCGGCCGTCAAATGCACCCGCAGGATACGCTGGTTCGCGTGGGGGATGCGCTGATCGGTGGGGATCGTTTAACGGTCATTGCCGGCCCGTGCGCCATCGAAAGTCGCGAGCAGGCGCTGATCATCGCCCGCTGGGTCAAAAAGGCCGGAGCGGTCTTGTTCCGCGGCGGGGCCTTCAAACCGCGGACCTCGCCCTATTCTTTTCAGGGGTTGGAAGAAGAGGGCTTGAAGATCCTGGCCGAAGTCCGCGACACCTGCGGCCTGGGCGTCGTCACCGAGATGACCGCCCCGTCCCAGGCCGATCTCATGCTGAAATACGTGGACGTGGTTCAGATCGGCGCCCGCAACATGCAGAACTTCGAACTGCTCAAGGTGGTCGGCCGCATGGGCCTGCCGGTTCTTCTGAAGCGTGGCCTGTCCGGCACGATCGAAGAATGGCTCATGTCGGCGGAGTACATCCTCTCCGAAGGCAATCCACACGTCATGCTGTGCGAGCGCGGCATCCGCACTTTCGAACCCTACACGCGCAACACCCTGGACCTGACGGCCATTCCGGTCCTGAGAAAAATAACCCACCTGCCGATCATCATCGATCCGAGTCACGCCACCGGCAGCCGGGAAAAAGTAAGCCCCATGGCCCGGGCCGCCATTGCCGCCGGCGCCGACGGGCTGATGATCGAGGTTCATCACGAACCCGATAAGGCGCTTTCGGATGGTCCGCAGAGTTTGTACCCCCTGCAGTTCGGCCAGCTGATGCGAGATCTTTACGTCATCGCTCCGGTCGTCGGCAAGCAGCTCGACTTCGGCTATATTGAAAAGGCCCGGGCCGTCGAGATGCGCAGCCGCCATACCCATGGCGGCCGGCAGCGGGCGGCTTTCATGGGGCGTGTCGGTACTTTCAGCCACAAGGCCTGCCGGCAGTATTTCGGCGGCGAGGTCGAGGCGCTGCCGGTGCCTTCTTTCAAAGGCGTCTTCGAGGCCGTCAGAACCGATGCCGCCGACTTCGGCGTCATACCGCTGGAGAATTCACTCAGCGGCAGTATTCATGAAAACTACGATTTCTTGAAGGATTACGATTTGAAAATCATTGGTGAGATCAAATTGCGCATCATGCATCATCTGATGGCGCTGCCCGGTGCGGCCATCGACGGCATCCGACGCGTCCTGTCGCATCCGCAGGTGTTCGGTCAATGCCGCCAGTTTCTCGAACAGCACGACTGGGAACTGGTGGCGGTCAGCGATACCGCCGCGGCCGCCCAGCGCGTGGCTGCCGGTGAAACGACCGCCGATGCCGCCATCGCCGGCCTGGTGGCCGCTCAGGAATACAATTTGCAGGTGCTGGCGGAGAACATCGAAGCCAACCCGCGCAATTACACCCGTTTTGTCATCATCGCCAAGAGCCCACTCTGCAAGGGTTTTGCCGACAGGACCTCGCTCATCTGCTCGACCAGCAACGAGCCCGGTGCCCTCTACGAGACCTTGAAGATTTTTGCTGAAAACCGCATCAACCTGATCAAGCTCGAGTCCCGGCCCCTGCAGGGAGAACCGTGGCGTTACATGTTTTACATGGATATCGAGGCGGACCTCGGTGCCGATGCCTTGAAACCCGTGCGAGAGCAACTGGAGCAAAAGACGGATTTCCTGAAAATCCTGGGCACCTACGGCGAGGTGCCCGAAACCTTGCCGGGTGAAGGTTTGACGGCACTTCGCGGATCGGTTGTGCCGGTTGGATAACAGGCCCCGCCCATTTGTCAGTTTGTAACGACGAAGTGGGCGCGCCGGTTTGCGGCCCAGGCATCCTCGCTGTTTGACCGGACCAGCGGGCGTTCTTCGCCGTAGCTGACCGTTTTGATCCGCGTGGCGGAAACGCCCAGGGCGGCCAGAAACTCGGCGGTCATCTTCGCCCGTTGTTCGCCGAGTGCCAGGTTGTACTCGTTAGTGCCGCGTTCGTCACAGTGGCCTTCGATGATGACCTTGGTCGCGGAGTTTTCCTGCATGAAGCGGGCTTTTTCGCGCAGTATTTCCTGGGCCTGCGGTGTGAGCAGGGCGCTGTCATAGTCGAAATGGATGTCTTGGTTTTCGAACGCCTTGCGGGTCTCGGCGGCCTGCCCGGGCGAAAGGGACGATCCGGCCGCCCCGGCCGCGCCGAGGCTTTCTTCGGTAATCGCGCCCGGCTGTCCCGCCCCGATCGACGGGGCATCGGATCCGGAGGAACTCGACGGTCCCGATCTGACAATCGGTTTGGAACAGGCGAACAGGAACATCAATGTGACACTTGTGACAAGCAAGACAATGGTAACTTTTCGCATGGCCGCAACCTCCATCTCGTTTTTTGTTGGAAAAAAAAGGACCGGGCCGGACTGACCGTGGTTCCGGCCGTTAACAGGAATTTATAGCACAAGCCGCTGCTGTTTTCAAAATATGGTTTTAATGGTGCCGGGGCGTGGCGCCACCTTGAAAAACAGCGCAAAGAATGGTAAATAATAAACTTACCTGCATTCCGATCCGAATGTAACCCCGAGAGTGACATCGACTATGCGGCAAAATGAGTTCAGAGGCGCCGGTTGGCGAACCTATCAGACAAGCCTCCAGCGCGAGACGCGCACCAGGCTCTGGAAGAAAAAACTTGTTCTCATCGGCGGGGTGATCGGCTGCGTGCTGGCCCTTGTTTTTTCCGGAGCCTGGATGAGCAGCCGGTTAGACCGCCCCGTTGCAGCGCCGCCACCCCCAAAAAAGCAGCCGGCCCCACCTCCGACCCCGATAGCGGAAGCCGCCCCGAACGGTTTTTCGCGCCCGATGCTCGCCACCCTGTTCGATCCTTTTTCAGGCGGCAGCCTTCAGCTGTCCGATGAGATGGTCTTTGAAAACAAAGGCGTCCATTATACGCTGAAAACCACCGTGAATCCCAAACTGCAGTCTTACGTCGACAAGTTGCTCGAACGTTCCAAAACGCTGCAGGCGGCCGTGGTGGTGCTGGACCCCCGTGACGGACGCGTCCTGGTCATAGCCGGTCATGACAAGAACGGTGCCGACCCCGGTATATGCCTCAAGGCCGAATACCCGGCCGCAAGCCTTTTTAAAATCGTGTCGGCCGCGGCCGCTCTGGAGGCGGCCGGCTACACACCCGAAAAAACGCTCTACTTTGACGGCAACCGCCACACCCTCTATAAAAATCAGTTGAAACAGCAGCGGGGGCGCTACACTACCGAAACCCAGCTCCGCAAGGCTTTTGCGGTATCCAACAATTCGATCTTCGGCAAACTCGGCATTTACACCCTCGGTCCGCAGATCATGGCCGAATATGCGCAAAAGTTCTACTTCAACCGGCCCATACCGTTCGATCTGCCGGTGGAAGTCAGCGCGGCCGACGTGCCCCAGGATGAATACGGGCTGGCCGAAATCGCCTCCGGCTTCAACAAGCGTACCCGCGTTTCTCCGCTGCATGCCGCCTTGCTGGCCTGCACGGTCGTCAACCAGGGCCGGATGGCGGCGCCCTGGTTGATCGAGTCCGTCACCGATGCCGCGCACAACGTTCACTACCAGGCCAAACGCCTAGTGCTCGAAGCCCCGGTCAGTCAGCAAACAGCCGCCGATTTAAAACTGATGATGGAGGATGCCGTCGCTTACGGCACCGGGCGCAGAACCTTTCACAAGTTGCGCCGCGGCAAAGTGTTCAAGGATTTTGACCTCGGCATCAAAACCGGCACCATCAACGATGTCACCGACCAATTCAAGTATGACTGGGCTACGGCCTTTGCGCTGGCGCCGAATGGAAACGACGGCATCTGTGTCGGCGTTCTGGCGGTCCACGGCGAAAAGCTCGGCACCCGCGCCACCGAAATGGCCCGGGCGATAATCGATTTCAATTTCAGGTCATAACGGCAAGGGAGTGAAGCCCGGCTATATAAGTCCGTCAACTGCAGGCACAGTTTTCTTCATCGCTTTCCGACCGCCAGTCATTGCAGGACACGTAGTGATGGCACTCCGGGCAATAAAAATAGTTCGGAAAGCAGTTTTCCCCGCACCGCCGGCACTTTCGTCCCTCGTCAGGCTTTTGCCTGGCCTTGATTTTTTTCGCTCCATTTTGAATTAGACGGTATTTTCGCCTTTCCTGAGCCAGCTGCTTGCGGCGTCTTTCCTCCTGGCAGGCCGTCCGTTCGCAATACGCACGCGTCGCCTGTTTGGGGGGGACGTGAAACTCTTTTCCGCAAACCCGGCAGGTTCGTTTAAGCATTTTAGATCACCATACTTGCCTATAAAAAGGTAACATGAAAATGGGAAAAGTGGCCGGCTCGACGTGTCGATATCGGTCCCGAAGCGGACGCACCTACACCTATTTTAATGTAACGGGGCAAATACAGCTTGCTTGAGGAAGGAAGCTTCGCAGAACCAAAGGTCTACCCAAGTAAGCTCGAAAATCACTGATAATGACTTAGTTGTAATCCTAAGCACACATTGCAGAATTGCAATATGACATTCTGTAGCGTGTCTTGACACTGCCATCCGGCCGGCTTAATATGATCAGGTTTGTCAAACAGGAGATTAAACCAAATGAAAATCGCTTTTCCCACCCAAGTCGATCAAGGCCTGGAAAGCCCGGTCTTCGCCCATTTCGGTTCAGCCGACTACTTTCTGATCGTCGACGATGCTACGGGATCGTTTGAAACCATCGTCAACGCCGATCGTGATCATCTTCACGGTCACTGTCAGCCGCTGGCGGCCCTGGGCGGTATCAAAGTCGACGCCGTGGTGGTCGGAGGCATCGGTGGCGGCGCATTACAGAAATTATTGTCATCCAGTATAAAGGTCTACCGTGCGATCGAGGGGACCCTGGATCAGAACCTGGGCCTTATTCGAGCCAACCGGCTGCCGGAATTTTCGTTCAACATGACCTGTGCCGGTCACGGGGCCCACGGCGGGTGCGCGCATTGAACGATGACATTTTTGCTGATGAATTCTCTTGAAGGGCGATCAACACGGCTTAATGGACGGAAGTGTTTTTGTGTTTAAATCTGCGGGTGTTATAAATTACTGAAGGGAGCGTATCATGCCGCTTTTTGACTACCTTTGCCTCGACTGCGGCCAGGTGAGTGAAATTTTTTCATTGAATCAGGCGGAAACCCCGCAGTGCAAAAGCTGCGCGGGCACCCGTCTGAAAAAAATGCTTTCGGCCTCCTCGTCCCTTTCCGGCGCCCAGACCCGCAGCCTTCCCGGCCGCGGCGACACGCCCTGCTGCGGTTCCACGCCGTCGCATGCCGGTTGCGCCGGCCCCGGAAGCTGTTGCGGAAAGGCGGGCACGGGCTATTGATAGCGCTCTGGCTTCGGGCATCGCTGCAAGCGAACGCGTCGGCTCATGAAATGGGCGCTCCTTAGCCGGCACATAGGGGATCGGGATGCCCCACCAATCTGCGGCGGTTGATTGCGTCCATCGACCGCCGAGGGATCCTTGTACCCCCGCATGCTGAAACCTTACGAACCGGGGCGGGTTTGTCAAGGTCCTGAAACGCCGATTGTCCGATCACGGCCACTGCCCGCGGCGACCGCCGCGGTAAGCTCAACGCGTTCAGTTGACATCCGTCGAAAGGCTGCTGAAGGAAGCTATCCCGTCGAACAGGCTCTCCGAGGTGGGCGAGGTCCGGATGCGGTCGCTGCCGCAGCGAGGGCACACCGTCCCCGGGGTATCGTCGCCCTTGAACACCACTCGGCTGAAGGTGTGACCGCAGGCGCTGCATATAAACTCCACGGACGGCATAATTCCTCCACTCCATCTTTCACCGACAAGTGCGGTGTTGTTTTTTTTAAAGGGGGTGCATTTTTCGTATTAACGTCGATCCGGAGATTCAAAACGGATGGGAAGGGAAGAAATAAATCTGCCGAAAATCGGCCCGTAACGGCACCATTTTTTGGCACCCGAGCGCGAGAATATGAGATAATATTGCACAACATATTAAAATTAAACAAGATATTATATAAAAAATTATGGCATGCTTTTTGCTTAATTTTTGTCCGGCAGCGACATGCTTAATTCTGCCTCCGCGGGTGATCGACTGACGCCGTTTATTATACAGACAAAGGAGGATTACCGTTGATTTGCGGACACTGCTACCATCAAAAAGACTGTAAACGAAAACCCACCCCTGATGGCCGTTGCGATGAATACCTCAAAAACGGACGGATCGATTTAGACGATGAACTCGACATAAACCCGATGGATACGTTTACCGTCGACTACGAAACTCTCAAGAAGCTTTTCAAGGATTTACACGAAGAACAGACAAAGCCGGAGTGACGCGCTCACTTATTTTGCGACGGCCACTTTCCCGCCCCTTCAGTAGGTCCTCGATCCTGGCCGCTTGATATTCTTATAGAATTCGTTATCCCTGACTGCTGCATGATGCGCCATCCGGCGACCGGCACCGCCAAGCCGGGTAAAAAGCGCGACGAAGAGTCCACCTCGGCGATGCGTCCGGCTTTCAGCGGCAACGCCGGGCAATGTCATCCACTAGGCGTCCTTTTACGGATGCGCTGGTGTCGCTTACGCCAGTTCGTCGAACCGGCATTTCAGGTAGACGCCCTCGCCGTCGTATGATGTTTTGACTTTGTAGGGCAGGGTTTTAAACAGCCGAATCATCGCCTGGTTGTGCGGGGCGGTGTAGGCGATCAGACCGGCAATGCCGTTTTCGCGCGCCGCGTCCGCCAGCTTGCGCATGATGCGACGGCTGAGCCCCTTGTTCTGGTACTTTGCGTTCACCGAAAACGCCACTTCGGCCATGTTGCTGTCCACCAGTAGCATGCTCTCGCCCACGGCCACCACCCGGCCGAATCCGAACTCCCCGACCACTCCGACGAGCGTCAGGTCTTTGACATAATCGATCTGGGACTTGCTTTCGACCTCCTTGCGGGCGAAGCTGGTTTTTTCATGGAAGAAGCGCGAAAAGATGTCGTCCTTGTCGAGGTTGTAATAATGCTCCTGGATGCGGCGCTCGTCTACCGGCTTGGCGGGACGGATGGTGACCTCTTCGCCGTCGATTTCGAAGATTTCTTCGAGGCGCACAGGATAGATCCCGCGCACGGCCTCGCCCAGGGAGCGTTCGGATCCGATGATGCCGGCGTGCTTGGCCTGCTCGAAGAGTTCCTTCCTGAAGTCCGGGTGGGCTATTTCGATCATGGCGATCACCCGTTCCTGGTAACTCTTGCCGAACAGGTTGACCACGCCGTATTCCGTGACCACATAGTGAACGTCTCCGCGTGGCACCACCACCGCCGTTTCGCCGAGCGCTGGAACGATGTTGCTGGTTTTCCCGTCCTCCGAGGTGGCAAACAGCATCAGGATCGACTTGCCGCCCGGCGCCCGCCGCGCCCCGCGGACGAAATCGGCGATCCCGGAGACGCCGGCATAAAACGTCTGGGCCGAGGCCTCGGCCGCTACCTGGCCGGTGAGGTCGATAGCCTTGGCGACATTGATCGATACCATCCGGTTGTGGCGTGAAATGACGAACGGATCGTTGACGTAGTCCGACGGGCGAAAATCGACCGCCGGGTTGTCGTCGATGAAATCGTAGAGGTTCCGGGACCCGATGGCGGCCGAAGCGACCAGCTTGCCGTCGTTGAACCCCTTCTTGCGGTTCGTTATGACTCCTTTGGCGTAGAGGTGCATGATGTCGTCGATCAGGTACTGGGAATGGATCCCCAGGTCGTTTTTATTGGAAAGGGCCTGCAGGGTCGCCTGGGAGGCGGCATCCAACCCGATCTGAAGGGTGGAGCCATCGTCGATGAGCCGGGCGATGTGCTGCCCGATGCGGGCGGCGGTTTCCGATGACGGCCGGGGACCGACGGCCAGCAGGTCCTCATCGTGCTCCACGATAACATCCACGTCGTTGACGTGGATGAAGCTCTGACCCAGCACCCGCGGCATTTTTGAATTAACCTGCGCGATGACCAGGTCCGCCGAAACCGCCGCCGCCAGGGTGACATCCACTGAAATGCCCAGGCTCATCCAGCCGAAATCATCCGGGGGAGAGACCTGGATCAGGGCGACGTTGATCGGCAGTTTGTGCGTCTTGAACAACCCCGGAACATCCGACATGTTCATGGGAGTAATAAAGCGCTTGTTGCGCGTGATGACCTCGTCCTCGCGGGCCGAGCCCAGATAGATGGTCCGCACGCTCAGGCTGTGATCCTGGGTCCGGTTGGCGATGGCCGTGAGCGATGTGGTTTCCATGCTCATCAGCCGCACGATCTCCAGGCCCGACGACCGGGGCGCCGCCTCGGAAAGCGCGCGGACCAATGCCTGCGGTTCCCCGCAGGCCGATCCAATGAACACGCGCCGTCCCGGCCGGATCAGGCCGATGGCATCGGCCGTGCTTTTTTTCTTCTCGATGTAATTGTCGGCCCAGTATTGTGAACCTGCCAAGTTTGACCTCCTTGCTTCGTTGCAGTGAACCGCTGGCTTTCGATCGGAGAGGGGCGAGCCGGGCGGCACCTTTCGCCTGACCTGCACCGTCTCCCGGACCGCCGGCCGCATAAACCGGTGCGTACGTGCAGATGGGCTGCAGCCCGGATGGGCGGCTGCGAACAGCGGCTGGTTGCGCCCAATATAGGCCACCGCGACCCCAATCGCAAACATAAAGCACCCCGGATGACCCTGTCCGCTTTACGAGGTGTAAAAAAAACCGACGCAACAGATGGCAGCCACCACCCCCCTTTAATAAAAAAGCTTTTAAATTAAATTTGTTAGGGACGTGGGCGTCAAGGGGACGGCTTGGCATAGCCCTTGCTTTTTCGGCAAAAAGGCGCCAACGGCGGATAGATCACCCCCAAAATCCGCCATGGTAGCGGCAATCGGTCACAATTTCAGAGGAGGGTGCCATGAAGCGGATCCTGACCTACCAGGTCCATCCGACCATACCGGAATCCCTGTCCTTTCTCGAGGTGCTGTCAAGAAACCTCTGGTGGTGCTGGAAACCCGATGCGGTGGATCTGTTCAGGCGCATCGATCCTTTGCTCTGGAAAGAATCGAACAACAACCCGATATTTCTTCTGTCGCATGTCAAACAGGCCCGTCTGGAGCAACTGGCGTCCGACGACAGTTTTCTGGCGCACCTGAATCACGTTGCCGAACGGTTCCACGACCGGGTGACCAACAACCTGGATCAGGACCGGACAATTTTTTCCCGCATCGGGCCGATCGCCTATTTCTCGATGGAATTTGGCATCCACGAAAGCATGCCTCTTTTTGCGGGCGGCCTGGGCGTGTTGGCCGGGGATCACCTGAAAGCGGCGTCCAACATGGCCCTGCCCCTGGTGGGGATTGGCCTGATGTACCGCAAGGGGTATTTTCGGCAGTATCTCGATCAGGACGGCCTGCAGCAGGAGGCCTATCCGGAGGTCGAGCTGTATTATCTTCCGGTCGAAAGGGCCCGGGACGCGGCCGGCAATGAAATCACGATCGAGCTGACCGGGCCCGACGGCCGCATCAAGGCCTTTGTCTGGCGAATCAAGGTGGGGCGCACCCACCTGTTTCTGCTCGACACCAATTTGCCCGAAAATCCGCCCGAGGCCCGGGAAATCACCGCCCGCCTTTACGCCGCCGAGCCCAAAATCCGCCTGGCGCAGGAAGTGCTCCTGGGAATCGGCGGGATGCGGGCCCTGTCGGCCATGGGCATTTTCCCGTCGGTGTGCCACATGAACGAAGGGCACTCGGCGTTTTCGACCCTTGAAAGACTGGCGATCGTCATGGACCGCTGTCACATCGACCTTCAGACCGCACTGCAGATCGTGCGACGCTGCACGGTCTTTACGACCCACACCCCGGTGGCTGCCGGACATGACGTCTTCGCGGCGGATTTTATCCGGCCTTACCTTCGCCCGCTCCGGGAAAGCCTGGGCGTCGAGGAAAACGAAATCCTGTCCTGGGGCCAGCCGCCCGGGGCCGGACCGAATGCCCCCCTGTCGATGTTCATTCTGGGCTCGCGGATGTCCCAGTACCGCAACGGCGTCAGCCGGCTGCACGGGATGATCGCCCGCAAGATGTGGGCCGGCCTGTGGCCGGAGCTGCCCGAAGACGAGGTCCCCATCTCGCATGTCACCAACGGAATTCACGTGTCGACCTTTGTTTCGATGGAATTCAGCCGGCTTTTCGAGCGGCATCTCGGGCCCGATTGGTACATGAGTTCGCGCCGGCCTGAAAACATCCCGCGCATCGATGAAATCTACAATGAAGAACTGTGGCAGGCGCACGAGATGAACCGCACCCGGCTTATCCGCACCTGCCGCGAAATGTTGAAAAAACAGTACGAAAGACGCAATGCGCACCGCAGTGTTCTGGCCCGGCTGGAAACGATCCTGGATCCTGAAATTCTCACGATCGCCTTTGCCCGGCGGTTTGCCGGCTACAAAAGGGCCGATCTGATCCTGCAGGACCCCGAACGCCTGGCCGCCATTCTGCACTCGGACAAACGGCCCGTGCAACTGATTTTCGCGGGCAAGGCGCACCCGCGCGACACCCAGGGCAAGGAGATGATCAAGCGGCTGCTCGAATTCGTGCGAAAACCGGAAATTCGCCAGCGGGTGGTCTTTATCGAAGGCTACGACATGAGCCTGGCGCGCTGCCTCGTGCAGGGAGCGGACGTGTGGCTGAACACCCCCCGCAGACCCAACGAGGCCTGCGGGACCTCGGGCATGAAAGCGGCGATCAACGGTGTCCTGAACCTGAGCATCCTGGATGGCTGGTGGTGTGAAGGCTACGCCGAGGACCGCGGCTGGTGTATCGGCGGCGGCGAGGAATACCAGGATCCGGCCTACCAGGACGCCGTCGAGAGCCAGGCGCTTTACAATGTGCTCGAAAACGAAGTGGTGCCCTGTTTCTACGAGGAGCGCACCGGCGAGTTGCCGGCCCGCTGGGTAAAAATGATGAAGGCCTCGATGAAAATGGCCATGCAGGACTACTGCAGCCTGCGGATGGTGGGAGAGTACGAGGAGCGCTACTACCAGCCGATCGTTCGGCGTCTCGAAGCCCTGCTCGAAAAAGGCGGGCTGGAAGCCCACAATCTGGCGATCCAGGAAAAACGACTGGTCGGCTTCTGGAAGGACATCGCGATCGGACTGCCGGTCCAAAGCGGCAAGGGGCCTTTTCGGGTCGGCGAGCAGTTCGCCGTCAAGGTGGAGGTCAGCCTCGGCGAGTTGAAGCCCGAAGACGTGGACGTGGAGCTTTACAGCGGCCACATGAAATCGGTGGATGCGCTGGAAGGCGTCTGGACGGCGCCGATGGCGGCCGCGGAGTATCAGGGCAACGGCCGCTATCTGTATGAGGGCCAGGTGCCCTGTCTGATTTCCGGCCGTTACGGCTTTACGGTGCGGGTGGGGCCCCGGGGCGATGCGGCCATGAAGAACCTTCCGGGGTTGATTGCCTGGGCCTGAGCCAAAGCCCGTCTCTCATCGGGCCGGTGCCGCTCTCGGACGCACCTCATTGACCGGGGGCCGCATTCAAGGTCCAATCGTAGCGGTGGTCCGAGATGCGCGTGACCCGGTCGAGCTGTGCCCGCAAATCGGCGCGCGCGTATTTTTTCAGATGATCGATGACCCCGGCATCCGTGCCGCCGAAATCGGACTGGAACCAGACGTAGAGGCTCGAAACCGTCAGTTTGCCGTTTTCAACCCGCGCGCCGCGGGGACTGTTGACGAACTCACGGGCCCCCTTTTCCAGCAATTCGTCGGTGTTTTCGGCGGTAAATGCCGCCGGGGGCAGATTCGGACACCCAATGGAAGCACAATTGACGCCGTAATGGATCCGGGCGTCCTGCCAGATCGGGCGCAGGATGCGGTGTTCGATGTCGTCCAGGCTGACCTCTTGTCCTTCCACACTGACCAGCTTGTTGCCCCACGGGCCGTCGGAAAAAAGCCCGGGCGAGATGTCGATGGCGCGGATGCTCCTGACCGGGTAATGGTCGAGGATGACCTTCACCGTCAAGGCATTGTAAAGGTTGATCCAGAAGGCTTTCTGTTCGTTCCGGTTGAGTCGACTCACCTCGGTTTGCGCCAGCCGCCGGATGTAGCGTTCGAGGGCCGTGCGGTCGGCAACCGAGACCTGGCCGTACCGAACCAGGGTTACCCCGTCGGGTCCGTTGATCAGATAGGCTTTCAGGAACCGGTCCCAGGCCGCGTGGTCCACCCGCACGGCTGAACCGGGGTCGTTTGCCGTCCAGCGTTCCCAGAGGTCCGCTGCGGGTGCCGCCGCCGCCGAAGCGGCGCAAATCAGAAAGGTCGCCCCGGACAGGGCCGCCAGTATCTTCTTCCGCATCGGTCTCATACTGCCTCCTGAAGCCGCCACCCCGCCCTGCGTGGTTACGAGTTGCGGGTTACGGGTCCCGGGTTTCGAGGGTTAAATTTCGACAGGCTTTTAGAAAAAATTTCGGCCAGGCCGGAGCAAGGCGGCTGTAGTGTAGTACGCCACCGACCGAATAACACGGCCAAATCCTTTATCTTGAAGCCTGTATTTAAGGCTCCGCCTGCCGGTGCACTTATGATATGGTGCGTCACCGGTTTGCCAGCCGGTTTGGTGAAATATAAGGTTCATCTCGATCCTGTCACTCAGTGTCCATCCATAAATGGTCTTTTGCCCGCATGGCGGCCGGTCGCAGCGGGTTCCCGCCTGGGGCGGGATGGCCTTGCCCAGCGAACAACTTCATATTTATGAATTGGACACTCAAATGATCGCGGATGGGCACCATTCAGAAAAGACGCCATCGGCTTTTCTTGCGGGTATTTGCTTTCCGGCTATCTTTTGTCCCGGGAACGGCGCCATCGAATAAAGGAGGCTTGCGATGAAGGCTTACGAAAAACTGGGAGTTTTTTATCTGGGGAAAGTTTTCGACCAGGCCACCCGCAAACGGCGGGATGAACCGCTCCTCTATGATTCCAGGGACCTTCTCACGCATGCCGTCATCATCGGCATGACCGGCAGCGGCAAGACCGGCTTGGGGATCGGGATGCTGGAGGAAGCGCTGATCGACAATATCCCGGTGATCGCTATCGATCCCAAGGGCGATCTTGCCAACCTGCTTCTCGGCTTTCCCGATCTGCAGCCGCAAGACTTCCGGCCCTGGATCCAGCCCGGTGACGCGGCGCGCCAGGGACTGAACCCGGAGCAGTTTGCCGAAAAAACCGCCGCCCTGTGGCGCGACGGGCTGGCGGCGTGGGACCAGGAGCCGGAGCGAATTGCCCGGCTGCGCGCCGCCGCCGATTTCGCCGTTTACACGCCGGGCAGCAGTGCCGGTTTGCCGGTCAATGTTCTGCGCAGCTTCGCCCCGCCGCCGGCGGAGGTGCGCGCGGACACCGACCTGTTCCGGGAGCGGATCCAAACGACGGTCACCGCGCTGTTGGCCCTGATGGGCATCGACGCCGAAGTCCTCAACAGCCGCGAGCATATCCTGATCTCCAACATTTTCGAACAGGCCTGGAGTGCCGGCCGCGGCATGGACCTGGCCGGACTCATCCGGCTGATTCAGCAGCCGCTGCTGGAGCGTGTCGGGGTGATGGATCTGGAGTCGTTTTATCCCGCCAAGGAGCGTTTCCAGCTGGCCCTGCGCTTAAACAACCTGCTGGCGGCTCCCGGCTTTGAAGCCTGGTTGACCGGCGACCCGTTGGACATCGGCCGGATGCTGCATACCCCCGCCGGTAAGCCAAGGGCCGCGATCTTTTCCATCAGCCACCTCTCAGATGCCGAACGCATGTTCTTCACCGCGTTGCTGCTCACTGAAATCCTCGGCTGGGTGCGAACCCAGCCGGGGACCGCCAGCCTTCGGGCACTTCTGTACATGGACGAAATATTCGGGTTCTTTCCGCCGGTAAAAAACCCGCCGTCCAAACCGCCGCTGTTGACGCTGTTGAAACAGGCCCGGGCTTTCGGTCTCGGGGTGGTGCTGTCGACCCAGAACCCGGTCGATCTCGATTACAAGGGTCTGGCCAACACCGGCACCTGGTTTATCGGGCGGCTGCAGACCGAGAACGACAAGGAGCGCGTGATGGCCGGACTCGAAGGTGCGGCGGCCGGTGCGCGGTTCAACCGGCAGAAAATGGGTGAAATTCTGGCCGGTCTCGGTCAACGGGTGTTTCTGATGAATAACGTGCACGACAGTGAACCGGTGGTTTTCGAGACCCGCTGGACGATGTCTTTTCTGGCGGGGCCGATGACCCGGGAGCAGATCAAGATGCTTGGCGCCGGTGCGCTCACGGGGCACCCTGCGCCGGGTGCGCTACCGCCGCCCGGCACGTCTTCAGCGGCGGCGCCGGCTGCCGGCAGCGGATTGCCGCCCCTTCCCCCGACCGATGTCGCGGTGTTTTATCTACCGGCCTCGGGCGTGGGCCAGGGCCTTTTTTATGTCCCGGCGGCCGGGGGCTGGCTGAATGTTCATTACAGCCATCGCGGCTACGACGTCGATGTCGGTAAAACCGTTGCCCTGGCGTCGCCCATCGACGACGGTCCCCTGACGGTCGATTGGGACCAGGCCCTGGAGTTGGCGGGCGCTGCCGGGGACCTGGCCGGTTCTCCGCTGGCCGGGGCCGCGTTCGCGGATCTGCCCGCTGCCGCCAACCGGGCCGGGGATTATAAAAAATGGTGCAAGGACATGCTGCGCTGGGTCCGCCAGAACCGTCCCCTGATTCTCTACCAGTCTAAAAAGTTTAAACTGACCAGTTCTCCCGGCGAGGCCGAAGGCGCCTTCCGGGCGCGCCTGACTCAGGCGGCCCGCGAGCAGAGGGACCTCGCGGTCGAAAATCTGCGCCGCAAATACGCAGAAGAGTACGCCGTTCTCCAGGACCGCCGGATGCGGGCCGACCAAGTTTTGGCGCGGGAGCAGGAGCAGGCCCAGAGCAAGAAAATAGAAAGCGTGATTTCCTTTGGCACCGCTATTCTGGGGGCGTTTCTCGGCCGTAAAGCCGTCAGTTCAGGAAATGTGACACGGGTGGGAACGGCCATGAAGTCGGCCGGGCGGTTGAGCAAGGAGCAGATGGATGTCGCCCGGGCGCAGGAAACGATGGCGAATGTAAACAACAAAATTGCCGATCTTGAGACACGCCTGCAGAGTGACATCGACAAGTTGGATGCCGCCTATGACCCTGCGAGCGAGCTTTTAGAGGCGGTCCGCGTGACCCCCCGGAGCACCGACATTGCGCTCGAGGTTTTCGGTTTGCTGTGGCTGCCCTACCGCCGGCAGCCCGGCGGGCGGTTGGTGCCGGACTGGTCCTAAAGGTCTCGCCAAAAAACAGAACAGAACGATTCCGGGGGATTGAGACGCCCGTATTTCCTTTTAGACGGTGGGCCTCGCAGAGAATACGTTCTTGAAGACTTGGCCGAAATTTGAGATAAAACAGCTCTGATGACAAGGGCTTTCGCGTGAATCAACCGATCGCAGAAAGGAGTTTACCATGCCGGCTAAACAGATCCACCGAACTCCGTCAGCCTATCCGTATCAGCTCCTGATCAAGAACATGCTGTCCACCCCTCTGATCTACGCTCCGCAACAGGAAATCGTTTACCGCGACCGGGTGCGCTACGACTATGAAACGTTTTTCAACCGCGTGACGCGGCTGGCCGGCATGCTGCAGCGGCAGGGCGTGAAGCCGGGTGATACCGTGGCGATGATGGACTGGGACAGCCACCGCTACCTGGAGTGTTTTTTTGCGGTGCCGATGATGGGCGCCGTGCTGCACACCGTCAATGTGCGCCTGTCGTCCGAGCAGCTCATTTACACCATCAACCACGCCGAGGACGACATCATCCTGGTCAACGCCGAGTTTTTGCCGTTGCTCGAGGGGCTAAAAGACCAGTTCGAAACGGTCAAAAAAATTATTCTTATCAATGATGCCGACGATACGCCGCCCACCGCCCTGGCCATCGCGGGGGAATACGAGGCCCTGCTCGGTGAGAACGACGGGGGCTACGAGTTTCTCGATTTTGATGAAAACACGATGGCGACCACCTTCTACACCACCGGCACCACCGGCCTGCCCAAGGGGGTTTACTTCAGCCATCGCCAGCTGGTGCTGCACACCTACGGTGTCATCGCCGGACTGTGCGCCTACAAGACCCAGGCCACAATCGATTCGGGCGACGTCTACATGCCCATGACGCCGATGTTCCACGTCCACGCCTGGGGCATCCCCTACCTGATGACGCTGCTGGGGACCAAGCAGGTCTATCCGGGCCGCTACGAACCGGAAATGCTGCTGAAGCTGGTCGCCGCGGAAAATGTCACCTTTTCCCACTGCGTGCCGACCATCCTGCACATGCTGGTCTCCAGCCCGGCCGTGAAAAAGGTCGACCTGTCGCACTGGAAGGTGATCATCGGCGGCTCCGCGCTGCCGAAGGGCCTCTGCCGGGCGGCGCTCGATCTGGGGATCAACGTTTTCACCGGCTACGGCATGTCCGAGACCTGCCCGATCCTGACCCTGGCCAACTTCAAGCCGCACATGCTGGACTGGGACCGCGACCGGCAGGTCGACATCCGCTGCCGGACCGGATTGCCGATCCCCAACGTCCTGCTCGACATCGTCGACCCGGAAGGAAAATCGCTGCCGCACGACGGTCAGGCGACCGGAGAGGTGGTGGCCCGCGCGCCCTGGCTGACCCAGGGCTACCTGAAAGAACCCGAGCGCAGCGAAGAGCTGTGGCGCGGCGGCTGGCTGCACACCGGCGACGTCGGTTTCATCGACGGCGAAGGCTACCTGAAGATCACCGACCGGATCAAGGACGTCATCAAGTCCGGCGGTGAATGGGTGTCCTCGCTGACCCTGGAGGACATCATCAGCCAGCACGAGGCCATCAGCGAGGCGGCGGTCATCGCCGTGCCGGACGAAAAGTGGGGCGAACGCCCCCTGGCCCTGGTCGTTCTGAAAAAAGAGTTCGCGGGCAAAGTAAAGGAAGAAGACCTGCTGAACTTTTTCATGAAATTCGTTCAGAACGGGACGATCCCCAAGTTCGGCGTGCCCGGCCAGGTGCTTCTGGTCGAGAGCATCGCCAAAACAAGCGTCGGCAAACTCAACAAAAGGGCCCTGCGCAAACAGTTCCGCTAGGGTCAGCACACCGGCGACACATGACTCGACCTAGACCGACCCATGGAGGCACGTAATGATTTTGAAATTTTTTAACTGGTTCCACCACCGTCAAATTTTTCTTCTTTTTTTTCTTTTCGCTATTTTCAGCGGCTGCGCCCAGTTCGATCTCTCCGAGGCCGCGGCCAATGCTCCCTTTACTTTTGAAACGGCGCTCGACGAAGCCCGCCAGCTGTCGCTCGCCCCTTACAAGAGTCCGGCCGGTGAAGTGCCCGAGCGGCTCATGAAAATCGACTATGACGACTGGCGTGACATTCGCTTCAAGCCGCCCAAGGCCCTGTGGCGCGATGAAAATCTGCCCTTCACGCTGCAGTTTTTTCATCCGGGCCTTTATTTCGATCGGACGGTGAAGATCAACGTGATCGAACCGTCGGGCACCATCCATCCGGTGCGCTTCTCGAAAGATCTCTTCGACTACAAGAAAAAAAGGGTCGCGGATCTCGTGCCCGATGATCTGGGCTTCGCCGGGTTTCGGATCCACTATCCCATCAACAAGCCGGAATATCAGGACGAGGTGGCCGTGTTTCTCGGGGCCAGCTATTTCCGGGCGGTCGGCCGGAACATGAACTACGGCCTTTCGGCCCGCGGGCTGGCCATCGACACCTATCTGCCGAGCGGCGAAGAATTTCCGTACTTCCGCAAGTTCTGGATCCAAAAACCGGCGCCCGACGCGCAGGAACTCACCCTCTATGCCATTCTCGACGGCCCCAGCATTGCCGGTGCCTATCAGTTTGTCATTCATCCCGGAAAAGAGACGGTCATGGATGTCAGAAGCACTCTTTTTCCCAGGAGAAAAATCGAGCAACTCGGCATTGCGCCGATGACGAGCATGTTCTTCTACGGTGAAAACACGTATCCGCGGCCGGTAGACGATTTTCGGCCCGAAATTCACGACACCGACGGCTTGATGATGGAGACCGGGTCCGGCGAATGGATCTGGCGCCCGTTGGTCAACCCGCCCAAGCTTCTGGTGACCTCCTTTCAGATGACCAACCCCAAAGGCTTCGGTCTCCTGCAGCGGGACCAGGCGTATGATCACTACCAGGACATCGAGAGCAACTATGAAAATCGGCCCAGCCTCTGGGTGGCGCCGGTCGGCAGCTGGGGCGCCGGGCGGGTGCAGTTGATCATGATCCCGACCGACGAAGAGATCCACGACAATATCGTGGCCTTCTGGGTTCCCGCCACCCCGCCCCCGGTCGGCCAGCCCGTCAGCTTCGACTACCGCATGAGCTGGCATTACTTCGCCGCCGGGCATCGCCCGCCGGGCGCGTACGTGGATGCATCCCGCACGGCCGAAGGCAAAGCGCCCGGGCTGCGCAAGTTCGTGGTCGATTTCACCGGCGGCGATCTGGCCGCGCTTGCCGCCGATCAACCGCTCGAAGCGGCCATCCATGTCAGCCCCAATGCCACCCTTGTCGAACAGCAGCTCGCCAAAGTACCGCAAACCGGGCACTGGCGCCTGGTCTTTCAGATCGCCCCTGAAAAGCAGGCCGACCCCGGCCCAGCGGGCCCTATCGAAATCCGGGCCTTTTTGAAAAGAGGCCCCGACGTTCTCAGTGAAACCTGGAGCTATGTCTATCAACCCTGATGCGAACACCGATCAGCTGGACGGAGCGCTCGTTTCGGCTCGGGGAGCCGCTTCGTCCGGCTGATTGTCCGCCTGCCGGTTCTCTCAGATAAAGCGTCTGACGCGGCCAGGGGAAGGGTGGTGCAGGGCAACACGCCCCCCGGACACCGTCACCTTTATTTTAAAGCCTGTAGAGCCGGTCATCACGATTTGCGACGGAATCGGGAACGGACATGACAGATAAGGCCCACGAAACCGGCGCTGTTGCAAAAGACCGCCCGCTGCGCAGCGGGTTTCTTTTCTTGTGCGGCACCCTGGCCGCGGCGGCCTCCATTTATGCCGCCGCGCGGGGACAGGGGTGGGTGAGCGCCATGCCGGCGGGTGTTCTCGGACTGCTTGCCGCCGGATTCTTTAAGTTGCACTTCACCGGTAAGTGGCTCACGCTGGTCGAAGGATTTCAGGACTTTCTCGTGCCGGCCGTCTTTGCGCTCGGCGTTCGGGCCGGCCTCGACGTATGGCAGGTGCCCAGGACGTTAGATGATCCTTTTTTTATGACCGGCCTGGCCGCGAGCCTGTTTGCCGCGGTCTACAGTCTGGCCGTGGTTCAACATCTGGCGGTTGCCGGACGGCACCCGCAGCCGCTGCTGGCCGGCACGATCCTGGTGATTCCCTTTCTTTTCAATGGCCTGCTTCTCATCGGAACCACGAATCTCGTGGGACGGATCGGAAATGCGGCCCTGCCCGGCACGGCCATCGGTTCCGCCCTGGCGGTTTTCCTGGGGCGCAGCGTCATTTTGGGGCTGTTCAACGAGGCGGTCGCCAACCTGATCGGCCTGCTGGTGGCCCGGCGCCTGGTCGCAGATGCGAGGGTGCACGCCCTGCTGTTGGGCAGCGCCCTGATGGCGGCCGTCACGCCGGAATTCGCCGACTGGGGATCGGCCGCCTACCTGGCCGTCCTGCCCGGGATTGCCGCCGTGCCGGCGGCCCTTTTTTTTGCCATGCTCTCCCAGGCGGGACTCTGGAGCCAGACCTTCCTGATTACCGGCCTGATAATGGACGCCTTTCACGGCCAGCAGCCGACCTGGTACTGGGGCTCCGACCACTTCCGGTCCGGCTTTACCAAAGGGGCGGTCTACAGCCTGGTTTTCATTTCGATCATCCAACTCCTGGCCGTGCTGATGCGGATGGACGCCGTCGTCTCACTGGCCAGGGCCGCCCCCGTGATATTCTCCGCCTTTGCGGGGGCCCTGGTCTTCCCGTTTCTCAAGACCATCATCGAAACCTTCGACGGCAGCGACAGGTTTTTCCAGAGAGCCGGCCAAAATTACCGCCAGCCAGTTAGTTTGCTGCGCGGGGCCGTGCTGGGCGGTTTTTGCGGGGATGCCTTCGCCAATGGCCTGCCGATGGTCGGCGGCTACGAACGGTTTTTTTTCGGGCTCCTGGCCGGGGCCGCGGGCTACGGGGGCGTCGATTTCCTGAGGGATGCCTTCGAGGTGCTGAGCGGCAGAAGGCAGCGCCTGCAGGCCTGGCGCGTGTATGCCCTGGGGATTATTTTGGGCGGCGTCGCCGGCGGCGGCCTGGCCTGGTACGCCGACACCTTGCAGTTGCGGGTGCTGACCAGCAAGTTCTTCAAATACGCCGCACTTTACTATCCCGCGGCCGATAAGGCCGTGGCCGACTATGTCATCTATCCGCTTTTCAGCAAATGGGGCGCCCTGAACCTGGGCCACACCCCCGGCGGTGTCCGGCTGCTTTACAACGAGGCGCTCTCGGGCGTGATCAACTGGTCACTGGCCGCCCCGCTCTTCAGCATCAACCTTGTCGTTCTCAATGCCTTGCTCCAGCGCAGCAGCGCGCCCTTGAAGGAGCTTTTCACGCGCAATGGGGTGATAGCGCTGGTCGAGCAGGCCGTGCGCGTTCTGCGGTGGGGATTGTGGATGGCACCGGTCATCTATTCCTTCCTGCGCATGTCTCCGGATCCGACGTGGTACAACCAGGACGGCGCCATCCGGACGCTCGTGGCCACATTCAAGAGCTGGACCCTCGATCCCGAGAGCTTTCGCGCCTGGAGCCTGAACGTTTTCCTCAATCTGCTGGTCTACGACTGGTTCCGCATCCTGATCTGGGTCGACCACATGGGGTTGCGGGTGGCCACCCTGGTCAATTTGTCTTTCGTCGGCGCCGACATTCTGGACGAAAAGGCGGCCCGGGCCATCGGTTATTCGGCCCGAGCCCGCTGCATGCCCCTGGGCTTGAGGCGGTTTGCCACCTGGGCGCCCCTGCTGATTCCTTTCTACCTGCCACGCGGTACGGAATGGAATTACGTCTGGCAAACCTCGGCCGAACGCGCCGCCCGGTTGGCCGACGCCGCCTGGTCGCCGGTGTACTATGTCGTGGGCGGATTTTTATTTGTCGCCGCTGCGCTGGGACTTTTTTTCGCCTGCCAAAAACGCCGGTCTCCGCCGGCGGTCATCCGGCCGGTATCAGGGGAACTCAAGGGTCGTCAATCGCCGGACGGGCGCGAAAAATTCGTCCTGTCCAACGGCACGTACACCGCCGAGATCACTGGCGACGGCAGGGGGTACAGCCGGGTTTTCAGCGGCCTGAGAAAGGGCTTCGAGATCGATATCACCCGCCGGCCGGATGACCCGCTTCAGATGCGGGGCAAATTTTTTTATCTTAGGGAGTTTACCGGTTCGCCGGATGATCCCGATCGGTTCTGGTCGATCGGCTCTGCCCCTGCGCGGCGCCGGGCAGGCGATTACCGGGCGGTGCAGACCGATCCGCTGGCCCTGGAAATGGCAACGGAACAAGGGGGCATTTACGCCGAGATGAAACTGCGCGTGGGTGAATACGAACCGGTTGAAATCCGGCACGTGCAGCTGAAAAATCTCGAGCCACGGCCCCGGATCATCGAGCTGACCAGTTATCAGGAGTTCGGCCTGAACAACACCGACGCTTACAGGCGCCACCCCTTTTTCAACCACCTGCATATCGGCACGCGGTTCGTTCGCCCGCTGGGCGCCCTGCTGGCCGGCAACCGTCTGCTCAAGAGGGCCCAAAAGGACGCGACCGGGCGGCAGTCTTCCGCAGAGACGGCCTTTCACGCGGTGAAAGAGGATGCGGCGAACGGGATCGCCCTCATCGGATACCAGGATTCCCGCTCGCTTTTCATCGGCCGCGAGACGCTGTCGGCTCCCGCGGGACTGACGGACGGCCGGCGCGATCCCGGGGACGAAGGCCTCTGTTACACCTTCGACCCGGTTGCCAGCCTGAGCCTGCGGGTCGAACTGCCACCGCTCGGCTCGGCCACGGTGACCTTCGTCGACGGGTATGGGCTCGACGAGCGCCAGGCCCTGGCGCTTATCGCGAAACACATCGGCCTGCCCCCACCGGCGAATGTCCGCGATGGGCCCGCGTTTACCCGCACGCGCAGTCTGAACCGGCGAATCGCTGCGGAAAAAGCCGGCAGCGGCGAGCCCGCGCCTCTTTTCTACCGGTTTTCGCCCGACGGCGGCAAACTCACCGTCGGTTGTGACACCCCCCGGCCCTGGAATCATGTGATGGCCAATCCCCTCGGCTACGGCTGCGTGGTGACGAACCAGGGCGCCGGCTATTCCTTCATGCGGAATTCGCAGCAAAACGGGCTGACGCCGTTCGACACCGACTCGGTTTCCTCGCAGCTGCCCGGGCAGGTTTTCTACCTGCTGAACCGGACGACCGGCCAGGCGGATACACCCACCTTCATTCCCTTGCGAAGAAAAGACCGGTCTTTCGATGTCAGCTGGGGCCCGGGCTATGCGATTTCCAGGAACCGCAGCGAGGCGCTCGAACTGGACATGTGCCATTTCGTTTTGCCCGACCAGCCGGCCGAGATCCGATTGCTCACGATTCGCAATCGCACCGCAGAATCTGTGGCGTATCGCGTCCTGCCGTATTGGCAGGTCATGTTGGGGGAGATGCCGGTGGATACGCGCGGCCGGATCGTAACGGAACACGACCGAGACCTGGCCGCGCTTTTCTTCTCCAATCCTCGCAATGACTTCTGGCGCGGCTGGGCTTTTGCCGCCACGAGTCTGCCGGCGGCCGCATTCGAGACGGTGCGGGCCAGAGTCATCGGCGGCGGCGGGCGGGACCTCACCAATCCTTTCATGCTGCAAAACGGCACCTCCGATGCGCGCCAACCCGATGACGGCTTTCGCTGTGCGGCTTTCGCCGGCGAGGTGCAGGTTCCCGCATTCGGCGAGGTGACGGTGAGTTTTATATTCGGCCAGACCCGCAGCCGGGAACAAGCCGCGGAGATCATCCGCAAGTTTCGCGATGTCCCCGCCGCTCAAAGGGCTTTTGTTGAAACCCGGCAGTGGTGGCGGCAATGTCTCGGGGAGCCGCCGGCCTGCTCTGGCGACATCGCTTTCGACCGGATGGCCAATTGCTGGCTGCCGTATCAGGTGCTGGTGGCCCGTCTCTGGGGCCGGCTGGGACCGTACCAGCGCAGCGGGGCCTTCGGTTTCCGCGACCAGCTCCAGGATGTCCTGCCGTTTCTTCATCACAAACCCGAGCTGGCCCGCCAGCAGATTCTGCTTCACTCCGCCCAGCAGTTTCACGGCGGGGACGTCTTGCAGTGGTGGCATCGATCCTGGGAAGAAAAAACGGGCATCGGCGCCCATGGACGGGCTTCGGACCCTCACCTGTGGCTGCCTTACATGGTCTACCATTACGTGAACGCCACGGGAGACTGGCTAATTCTGGACGAAAAAACGCCTTACCTGGAAGGCGGACCACTGGGGAAAATGTCCGCCACGCGGGTGGCGGCGCAGCGTCCTTCCCGCGACACGGCGAGCCTCTATGAGCATTGTGTCAAGGCGATCGACTTCACTTTTCAGAAAACCGGGCCGCACGGTTTGCCGCTTCTGGGGGCCGGCGATTGGAACGACGGTCTCGATGCGGCCGGGATCAGAAACAGGGGCGAGAGTGTCTGGCTCGGATTCTTCTTCCACGATATTTTGATCCACTTCGCCGACCTGGTGGCGAAAAAAGAAGGGCAAGGCCGGAAGAAGGACTTGCTGGTGAAAGCCGCGGCATTGAGAAACCGTCTCGACGCGACGTGGCTGGGAGACCGGTATGTCAACTATTACACCGATGACGGGCGGCAGATAACCCGCGCCAACGCCCTGGTGGCCGCCTGGTCGATAATATCCGGCGTCGCGGGTCCGGAAAAGGGGCGGCGGGCCATGGCCACGGCCCTGAAAGAACTCGAAAAGGAGACCCTCGTCCAACTCTTTGCGCCGCCGTTTACGGAAAGTGACACCATCTACCCCGGCCGGCTGGCCGATTATCCGCCGGGGGTCCGCGAGAACGGCGGCCAGTATTCGCACGGCGTGTCGTGGCTGGTGGATGCCCTGCTGGTTCTATCGGAAGAAGCAAAGACGCGGGGCGAATTGGAAATCGCCGCCGATTACCGGGCCAAAGCGCAGAATCTGTGGCGCAAGATCTCACCGCTCGGCCATCTCTCGGCGGAAAATATGGCGGTGTACGGTCTGCCGCCGCACCAGCAGCCGGCCGATGTTTATTGCGGGCCGGGCTACGAGGGCCGGGGCGGGTGGAGCTGGTACACCGGCGCGGCGGCCCGCATGCTGTTTACCGCCCAGTCTCTGTTGGGCAGCCAGCGCAAGGAAGGCCGTTTTACCGAAGCAAAGAAGAAAGAGGACGCTTAGCTGGACATTACTTCTTGAATTTTCAATGACAGGTCTTCGATCTTAAACGGTTTTTGAATCATGGGGTGGGTTTCGCCGTCCATGATGTCGGCACCGTCCTGGTCCACCGAATAACCGCTGGCAATCAATACCCGGACCTTGGGATTGATCAGCTTCAGGTGCAGGTATGTCTCCTTGCCGCTCAGGCCGGGCATGATCATGTCCAGGACAACGATGTCGATAGCGCCGGCCATTTTTTTGTAGAGTTCAACGGCCCGTTCGCCGCTTTCTGCCACCACGACCGAATAGCCCAGCAGCTTCAGGCCTTCGCGGCACACCTCGCGAATCCTGTCTTCATCGTCGACCAGCAGAACGGTCTCGCGGCCCAGGACCTGACGGGGTGCCGGGGCCTCCGACGGCTCGAGTTTTCTCTCTGTGGCGGGAAGATAGATCGTAAAGGTGGTGCCGCTTCCTTGCTTGCTGGTCACCTGGATATGGCCGCCGTGATTCTTGATGATGCCGTAAGCGCTGTACAAGCCGAGTCCCGATCCTTTGCCGAGTTTCTTCGTCGTAAAAAAAGGATCGAAAATCCGTTGCACGATCGATTCGTCCATGCCGATACCGGTATCGGAAACTGAGATTTTGACATAGCGCCCCGGCTTCAGATTCCGCGAGCGGGTGAGAAGACTTTTTTCCGTCAGGCGGACGTTCGCGGTTTGAACGTGCAGCTCTCCGCCGCCGGGCATGGCATGCCCGGCGTTGACGTAGATGTTCAGGAAGACCTGTTCGATCTGGGAGGGGTCGGCTTCGATCAAGAGGACCTTGGGGGCCAGCTTCTCGGTGATCCGGATGGCTTTGCGGGTGCGACCGAACAACTGGTTCTGCTTCTGGAGCAGGGCGTTGACATCGGTGGGCTGGATCTCGAGCGCCCCGCCCCGCACGAAGGTCAGCAACTGCCGCGTCAGACCGGCACCGTCCTGGATATACTGTTCGACCGTTTGGAGCTGGCTCTTGAAAGGGCTGCCGGCCTCTATCTTAAACAGGATCAACGAGACAATACCCTGGATGCCCATGAGCAGGTTGTTGAAATCGTGGGCGATGCCACCGGCCAGATTGCCGAGCGCCTCGATTTTCTTGGCCTGCAAGAGCTGGGTTTCCAGGATCTTGCGAAAGGTTTTGTCGCGCGCCACGCCGTAAGTCCCGATCAGCTGCCGGCGGGTGCCGGCGCGGCGATATACGCCCGTGGCATTCAACTCGACGACGGCGAAGTCACCCGGCCGGCCGGCCTCTGATTCCTTGCGGGGGCCGGGCTTCAGTCGCAGTTCGAAGGCGGAGGTCGCCCGTTTGCCGGTGCGCCTTTCATTGAACTTCCAGCAGGCCTTGTCGATGTCGGTTTCGTAGAGCATCGTCTGGTAGGATTTTCCCACCAGATCGGTGGCGCGGTAGCCGAAGAGTTTCTCGGCGGCGCTGTTGATAAAGGTAAATCGGCCGTGCGCATCCAGGGTGTAGATCATGTCCGGAGACTGTTGCACCATGAAGCGAAAGCGTTTTTCAGAGGCGCGCAACCGATCTTCCATTTCCTGGTTGATCTCCTGGAGCATTTTCTGCCGCAGGGCATTGTCGATCGTTTTGACCAGCTCTTCGGTTTCGAACGGTTTTTTCAGGTAGTCATAGGCCCCTTCACGCAAGGCCTTGACGGCGGAATCAACCGATGCCTCGCCGGTCATCATGATGACCGGGGTATCGGGCAGCTGGTTGAGAATGTGCTCCATCAAACTGAACCCGTCGTGATCGGGAATGCAGATGTCAAGCAGGAAAAGGTCGAAGTTTTGCCGGCCGATGATCCGAAAGGCTTCTTCTCCGGAGGTGGCCGCTGTTACGTCGTAGCCCCGCGGCTGTAACAATGCCTTCAGACTCTCGCACATCCTTAGTTCATCATCGACGACGAAGACGGCCGCGCGTTCGCTCATGTTTTCCTCGCGTCTGGATACCGGCGGTGACGAACCGAAACCGGCAGGCTGATCCGAAAGGTTGTCCCGCCGCCCACGCGGCTCCGGCAGCTGATGGTACCCCCGAAGCTGTCGATAAGTTCTTTGCTGATCGACAGGCCCAGGCCTAAATGTTCGCCGCCCTTGGAGCTGCCGCCGGCTTCGAAGAGCCGGGCAAGGATGTTCGCGGGTATGCCGGGACCATCGTCGCGGATGGTGATGATAATGTCGCTTTCCCCCGCACCCCGCCGGCCGGGTTCGCAGGTGGTTGCAATGGAGATGCTGCCGCCGGAGGGCATGGCTTCCGCGGAATTTATCAACAGGTTGATGAGCACCTGGCTCAGCAGGCTTTTCTTCCCGGGCCAGGGCGGCAGTTTGGGACCGGGGGCGAATGTCAATGCGACGTGAGCGGGTTCGAGGATGGAAGTAGACAGCAATTTCGACAAATCGGAAACAATGCCGTTGATATCCAGGAGGTCATCACCGGCGGCGAGCTTGGCGCGGGCGGCCGACAAGCGGGCGATCATGCCCGGGATTCTTTCGATCTCGTTTTGGATCAGCGCGATCTCCTCTTTGACGTCTGTGCGGTTGCCGATCTTTTCACCGATCACGGCCAGGTAATTTTTGACGATGCCAAGCGGGTTGTTGACCTCGTGCAGAACGCGGCCAATGGCGTCGTCATCCAGGGGTACGCCCGTCTTGCGGGCGCAGGACGGCCGGGTGCCATCGGCGAGCGTTTGGTCGAGGAGTGCTGCGGCCTGATCGGCAAAAGTGGTCAGAAGGTTCAGCTGTTCCCACAAGAGCGGGAACCGCGGCTCGTCGATTCCGGCGCAGATGACACCGATCGGGCGCCCGGCATGAACCAGCGGCAGGCACAGCATGCCCTCGGTGTCCAGCAGGCGAATCACTTGTTCGTCTGCGATCGTGATCACCTCATTGGTCAGATATCCGAATGAATCGTAAATCTGGCGGCGGCCGAGTGCCAGGGCGGGAAGGTTCCGGCCGGTTGCAGCCGGCAGTTCGATCTGCTCGACGGCCTGTTCACCGGTG
The DNA here is from genome assembly GCA_049281435.1 of Desulfobacterales bacterium. Classification (GTDB taxonomy): domain Bacteria; phylum Desulfobacterota; class Desulfobacteria; order Desulfobacterales; family SG8-13; genus JARFQH01. The sequence goes on along the minus strand of JBAPSB010000016.1, from coordinate 33,870 downwards.
GCTGTTTCGGCGGGCCGGCCCACCAGGACCCCGCGGTCCGGATCGTAGAAAAACAAAAGTGCGGCGGCGACATCGAAGAGGATGTTAAAAACCTGCAACAGGTTCTTTTGGGTGGCCACCGCCCCGTCGTCGCCGGGCGCGTGTTCGAACGTGAGATGCCGGAGGCACACCTCACGGAATTCTCCGATGATGCCGTGCACGGCGGCGTTGCGTGTATCGCTCGCGGGAGAAGGACCTTTTTCGAGCGCTTCCGCGGTCAGCTCCACCTCTTCCAGAAGCTCCCCGGTTTGGGTCTGTGCCTGCGCTAAAATGTGATCGAGCCGATCGGCCGGCAGATCGAGGCCGAGGGTCCGCGCAAGGTTGACAGGGTCTGCCCTGCGTCCCTGGTTGCAGAGGATATTGGCGACGAAAACGATTTTAACGAGCGGCAGCGCGTCCGCGACGGCTGCGGGAGTGCAGTGGTGATACAATACCGCATCGGCCACGAACGGATGGGTCTCGAGCGCTCGAATCACGCTCCATCCGGCTTCGCAGTGGTTGGTGCCGATACGGTCGTTTTCCGACGGAAGCGCGCTGTCGGCCTGAACCGACTTCTTGAAAAGCGGTTCGTAGTCCTTTTTAAAATTTGACCAGAGCAGCAGCTTGCCGACATCGTGGAGCAATCCGGCGGTGTAAGCCTCATCGGCAAGCCCGGGCAACAGGTGCGCGCTGATCGATCGGGCGACAACCGCACAGCGCAGCGAATGCAGCCAGAACTGATTGAAATTGGCGTCGGTTTTCCACAGCAAGGGATTCGACAGCGGATTGCTCAGGCACAAGAGGGCAACGTTCTTGATGGTGGCCGGGCCCAGTCGGGCCATACGCCGTTCGATCGCCTCGCGGCTGGAGGCCATGGGATCGCCGGCCCGCGGCACCCGCATGAGTTTTATCGTCAGGCCGGGATCCATGGTCGCCACACGGGCCATGTCCCGCAAGGTCGCCGTCCCGCTGTTACACAGGCGGTTGAGCGCAATTAACACCTGCGGGTGGCACGGCAGCGGAATGGCCGTGTTGATCTTGTTGTATATCTTGGGCGGATTTTTCACTTATTCAGGGTGTTGGGCAGCCGACGGTAAAATATTTCCCAATTACTCTATCCCAATTTCCACAGGAGTATGCAGTTAGCACCACACTCTTCCACTCTTGTTTTTCACGGGCCCTTGACGCCCGGCGACTTTTTTCCGGTCAGCCTTTCTACTAAGGCCAGATGGCGTTGCCCGTCAAGAGGACCGCGATCTGACCGTCATTGATTGTCCGCTCCAGACCAGCCGTGGTGCCAGATCATGCAATAACACTGCCAAAGGTCAGTGTGGCCGCCGCTTGCTTTCGGTGCTGCGCATGGGGTATAACCTGACTCACGGCGCTATTGAGCATGCGCTCAAGGACAATTGCGAGCTGATCGGAGACGTCCGGTAAACGGTTTCAAACGACGGCTGGATCCCGCCGCAGACGGGCGCAAAGGGCAGGCGGTATCGGGTCCGGCGGGGCCATAAGCGGTTCACATCTTAAAAGGAGGAGTATCCATGAACAGAAAATACTACGTGTTACGCAATGCAGGCCTGTGGCTGACGGTCGCCGGTGCCGTGCTGCTGCTCGGGGCCGGCGCCAGCCTGCAGGCCGCGGAGAAAGTGGTCCGGGTCGGCAATATCATCCCGCTATCGGGTCCCTCGGCGTCGGTGGGGCAGCAGGGGAAAAATGCGCGCGACATGGCGGTCGAAGAGATCAATGCGGCCGGCGGCATCAAATCTCTGGGCGGGGCCAAGCTGGAGATGCTGTATGCCGATTCCGAGTCCAAACCGGAAAAAGGGGTGGCCGAGGCCGAGCGCATGATCAACACCGAGAAGGTTCATCTTCTGACCGGCTGCTGGAATTCGGCCGTCACCTATCCGACCAGCGCCGTGGCCGAGCGCTACGGGATCCCTTTCGTGGTGCCGGTGTCGGTGGCCGACAAGATCACCGAGCAGGGCTTCAAAACCATCTTCCGGATCGCCGCCAAGGACAGCTGGTGGACCAGGGACCAGTTCGCCTTCCTGAAAGATATCCAGCAGGAGTTTAAAACCGAGATCAAAACGCTGGCCTTCGTTTACGAGAACGGGGACTGGGGCAAGGGCTTTGCCGGCCAGTGGCGCGCATTGGCCGAGAAAAACGGCTACAAGATCGTGCTCGACGAGCCCTACCCGTCGACGGCTACGGACATGAGCCCGGTGGTGCAGAAGATCCGCCGCGCCCGGCCCGATGTGCTGATGCTGGTATCCAACGCGGCCGACGCCATCCTGCTAACCAACACCCTGGCCGACTACAAGGTCAAGCTCAAGGCCATCATCGCCAGCGGCGGCGGGCATGCCGACCCGTCATTTCTGAAGGCGACCGGCGACAATGCCCGCTACCTCTTCGACATCGTCGAATGGGAGACCGACGTCAACAAACCGGGTGTCACGGAGATCAACGCCAAGTTCAAGTCCCGCTACGGGTATAACCTGGCGGGCGAATCGGTGGATGCCTACCTCGCCATGTATGTGATCAAGGATGCCCTGGAGCGCGCCGGGTCGCTCGATCCGGAAAAAATCCGCGCCGCCCTGGCCCAAACCAATCTGCGCAGCGGCCCGGCCATGATCGCCTCCTACGATGCAATCGAATTCGACGACAGCGGCCAGAACAAACATGCGGCCCTGTCGATCGTTCAGGTCAACGATCTGGGCAACGGGCTCGAACGCATTACGGTGTGGCCCAAAGGGGCCCGGCGCGCGGGGTACACCCCGGTCTTTCCCATGCCGTGAGGCCGGAAAAAAATCCTAGTGGCCCTTGCGGCCTTCGGCCGCCGAGGCGCTACAAAAATTCCCGGGGGTGCGCAACGCAGCCCGACAAAATCGGTCAGCCCCCAACGGGTGACGGTGTTTTTGGCGGGGTTTCCCAAGCGGAATCAGTATCTTGCCACCGCACGGGAGGCGAATCGTCAACTGGTTCGCCAGCCGTGCGAGCGGTCCGCCGGTTCAGGAGACGGTCATGATTTACATACTGGAAGATGCCATCAACGGTATTTTGATGGGCTCCATTTACGGATTGACCGCCCTGGGGCTGACCATCATTTTCGGGGTGCTCAAAGTCATCAATTTTGCGCACGGATCGCTGCTGATGGTCGGCATGTACGTGGCCTATTGGACGGTCAGGCTGAGTGGTCTGCACCCCTACCTGGCGCTGGTGTTCGTCATTCCGGTGATGTTTCTGTTCGGCTACTACCTGCAGGACATTATCATCAAGCCGATCTTCAAGGCTGAAAAGAACGTCCGTGAGCCGATCACGGTCATTATCGTCACCACCGGGCTGTGGTACGTTCTGGACAACCTGGCCCTGCTGATATTCGGCCCGCAGTACCGCAGCATCCAACACAATCCCCTGCAGGGCCAAATGCTGGAGTTCGGGCAGATACTGATTTCGGTGCCGAAGTTGTGGGGCTTTGCGACCGCCGTTCTCACGGCGGCGGTCATCTATCTGTTCTTTCAGAAAACCCGCATGGGGCGGGCCATCCGGGCCACCAGCCTGGACCGGGAAGCGGCCAGCCTGATGGGCATCAACCAATACAAGATCTACAACGTGGCCTTTGGCATCGGCACGGCCACGGCGGGAATCGCCGCGGTCACGCTCGTGCCGTTTTACAACATATTTCCCACCGTCGGGGTCCTTTTCGACATCAAGGGGTTCATCATCGTGGTGCTGGGCGGGTTGGGCAGCATCGGCGGTGCGATTCTGGGCGGCATCATCATCGGGCTGATCGAGTCGGTGGCGCCCCAGTTCATGACGGCCACCTGGACCGAGGCCATCGTCTACGGCCTTTTTCTGCTGTTTCTTTTTGTGCGGCCGTCCGGGTTGTTCGGCATGAAATACGACTGGTAACCGCTGTTCCGACAAAAAAAGGCGTGCGGCATGACGAGAGAAAAATTCAACACCATTGCCCTGGTCGGGGTCGCGCTTCTCGCTTTCGGCCTGCCGCTGGTGGTTCGCAGCGCGACGTATCTGCATATCCTGGTCCTGCTCTGGCTGTATGCCTACCTGACCACGAGCTGGAACCTGGTCGGCGGTTTTGCCGGCGTGCTGCCCCTGGGTCATGCCGCCTTCGTCGGCATCGGCGCCTACACCTCGACCATCCTCTGGCTGCAGTACGGCATCAGCCCCTGGATCGGCATGGTGATCGGCGGAGTGCTGGCGACGATCGTGGGCATCGTCATCGGGTTTCCGACGTTGAAAATGCGCGGGGCCTATTTCGCCCTGGCGACTATCGCCTTTGCCGAAGGCTTGCGGGTGATGGTGGAAAACATCGACCGGCTGGGCCCGTTTATCCTCAACGGTCCCAGCGGCCTGCAGATTCCGCCGCTCGAAACCGGGGTCGTTAATTTCATGTTCATCAGCAAGGTGCCGTATTATTATATCATCCTGGTGATGCTGGCCGGGGTGCTGGCCATCACAGGGCTCATTTCGCGCTCCAGGCTCGGCTATCTCCTCACGGCCGGCGGAGAGGAACCCGAAGCCGCCATGGCGCTGGGGATCAACGTGGCGCGGGTCAAACTCGTGGCCATGGCGCTGAGTTCATTCCTCACGGCTCTGGCCGGCACCTTTTACGCCCAGTTCACCCTCTACATCCATCCCAAGAGCATCATCTCCCTGGACCTGTCCTTCGAAATCGCCTTCATCGCCCTGATCGGCGGCCGCGGGTCGATCGCGGGGCCGGTGCTCGGCGCATTATTGCTGCGTCCGGTGAGCGATTTTTCACGGATTTATTTCGGTGCCACCCTGCCCGGGCTGCACCTGGTCATCTTCGGGACGGTGCTGATCCTGGTCATGCTGTTTCAGCCGCGCGGACTCCAGGAACCGCTGACCCGCATGTATCGAAAGGTGCAGGCGCGGTTCTTGACGCCGAAAGCCATGGAAACCTGACAGATGAAGATACTCGAAGTACAGCAGTTGACCAAGGACTTCGGCGGGTTGCGCGCCGTCGACGGCCTTGACCTGGATATCGAAGAAGGTGAGATCCTGGGATTGATCGGCCCCAACGGCGCCGGTAAATCGACGGTGTTCAATTGCGTCGCCGGGGTCTTTGCGCCGTCGCAGGGCCACATCTACTTTCGCAGCGAGGAGATCAGCGGGTGCCAACCCTGGGACCTTTGCAAATACGGGCTGGCCCGCACGTTTCAGATCGTCAAGCCCTTTGCCACAAAGAGCGTGCTCTACAACGTGATGGTGGGGGCGTTCGCCGTCACCGCCAAAACGAGCGAGGCCCGCGAGAAGGCATTGGAGGTGCTGGACTATTTGAATTTCGCGGACCGCAAGGACATCCGCGCCGGCAACCTGACCATCGCCGACCGCAAACGGCTTGAAATTGCCCGGGCCCTGGCGACCGAACCCAGACTGCTGCTGCTCGACGAGGTGATGGCCGGGCTGCGGCCGGCCGAAGTTGATGACATGGTGGCGATCATCCGCCGGCTGCGCGACCAGGGGGTCACCATCTTTGTCATCGAACACATCATGCGGGCCATCATGGCCCTTTCCGACCGGGTCGTCGTGATCCAGTTCGGCCGCAAGATCGCCGAGGGGCCGCCCCGGCGGGTCGCGGCCGACGAGAAGGTCGTCAAGGCCTATCTGGGAGAAGAGTATGCCATTGCTTGAGCTGCGCGGCATCGACGTCTTTTACGGCGATGTGCAGGTGATTTACGACCTGTCCCTCAAGATCGAAGAGGGCGAGGTGGTCAGCATCATCGGCAGCAACGGCGCCGGCAAATCGACTCTGCTCAAAACCATTTCCGGCCTGATGGCGCCGGCCCGTGGTGACATCGTCTTCGAGGGTTTTCCGATCCACGACCAGCCGCCCGAAAAGATCGTCGAGCGCGGCATCGTCCAGGTGCCCGAGGGCCGCCGGCTTTTCACGCTCATGAGCGTGAGGGACAACCTGATCGTCGGCGCCTACAACAGCCGCGCCGACCGGCGGCGGGGCCAAACCCTGACGGAGGTTTTCAGCCTGCTGCCCCGGCTCAAGGAAAGAGCGTCTCAGCTGGCCATGACGCTTTCGGGCGGCGAGCAGCAGATGGTCGCCATCGGCAGGGGATTGATGGCCCGCCCCAAACTGCTGATGCTCGATGAGCCCTCACTCGGCCTGGCGCCGATTCTGATCCGGAACATATTTGACACCGTGCGCAAGATTGCGGATCAGGGGACCACGGTTCTGCTGGTGGAACAGGACGTGAAAAATTCGCTCGGTCTGAGCGACCGGGGTTACGTGCTCGAACACGGGCGGACCGCGATGGAAGGAACGGCCCGTGAACTGCTGGAGGACCCGCACATCAAGACCGCGTATCTGGGCATATAGACGGCCGGCCGAAAGGTTTTTTTTCCGATTTCCTTTTCACAGGAATTATGGGAAAATAAGCGGCTTGGAATCAGACAGCTCAGAAAGGATGCCCGCGGGCAAACATGAAACTCAATGGGATCTTAAGTGCGTTTTCGAGTGATCTGGCCGTTGACCTGGGCACCGCCAACACCCGCATCCATGCCAAGGGCGCCGTGTTGAACGAACCGTCGATCGTGGCTGTGCGAAAAATGAACGGGACGCGAAGCAAGGCGATCGCCTTCGGATCCGAAGCCAAGGACATGCAGGGCAAGACGCCGGCCGACATCACGCTCGTGCATCCCGTTCGCGACGGCGTCATCGCCGATTTCGAGGCAATTGCCGCCCTGCTCAAGTTTTTGATCCGCAAGGTCCACGGCCGGCATCAATTCGTCAAGCCCAGGATCGTCTTCGCCGTGCCGAACGCCATCACCGAGGTCGAAAAGCGCGCCATTCGGGAAACGGCCGAAATGGTGGGGGCCAGGGCCGCCGCGCTGGTCAGCGGACCGGTCGCGGCCGCCATCGGCGCCGGTATGCCGGTGGCCGACGCCACCTGCAGTATGGTTGTCGATATCGGCGCGGGCAAGACCGAGGCGGCGGCCATATCACTGCTTGGAATCGTCTACTGCCAGTCGATCCAGGCCTCGGGCAACCGCATGGATTTTGCCATCAGCCAGCACGTCAAAAACACCTATGAGCTTCTGGTGGGCGACAGCACGGCCGAAATCATCAAGCAGCAGCTCAGCTGCTGCAATGAGTCAAACCGGCTTGATCAACAAATCGAGATCAGGGGGCGCGACCCGCACACGGGCATTCCCAAGACCAAGACCATCGCCGCGCGGGATATCTTGAAGGCGATTTCCGGCCAGATCGACGCCATTGCCCGGCTGATAAAAATTGTCCTTGAAAAAATCCCCCCGGAACTCTCGGCGGACGTCATCGACAGGGGCATCACGTTGACCGGCGGCGTGGCCCTGCTCGGAAATCTTGGTCGCTACCTGGGAAAAGAACTCTGCCTCAATGTGAAAACCGCACCAGAACCTCTATCCGCGGGGGTTATCGGCGCCGTGCGGCTGCTCGAGGATGAAAAACTCCTGCAACGCGCATCGCTCGCATAAATGGTCGATATCGACGACATCACCCGGCAGGTGCGGCGCAACTGCGACATTTCGGACGCCCGGCATGCCGGCTTTTATTCCATCTGCGGCTTGGCCCTGCGGCTGCGCGATCTCTACAAGTGGGAAAACCGGCTGCCCCCGTGGGTCGAAAAGGATTCGGCCGAAATCCTGGAGTGGATCGATGCCAAAGAGAACCAGTGGGAAAAGCTGGCCGACAAACAGCCGACCGACCTTTACATCGACGGTCGGCGTTTCGATCTTTTCGACACCCAAAACATAAATGCCATGCTCGAACCCCGCGGTTTTTTTTACGGGGCCGGGTATGCCCACAGCCTGAAGCCGACCTTTCTGCTGGCCGGCCTTGCGGACAAGTCGCCGGTTGACGGCCACACGGTTTACACCCTCGGCCGGGAGCTGGCACGCGATTTGCTGACCATCCCGGCCCTCTCCCAGGTGGACGGCATTGTCCTGCGCCAGGAGGCGGCGCGGCTCTTTTTGTGGGATAAGATTTTTTACATCAAGAAATCGGGCCGCCCGGCGCTTAATTTCGCCTTTCATCACTGCGGCCTGCAGAACCCGGGCTATGAGGAAGTGCAGCGCAGCCTGGGCCGGATCCTCGCCGTACAGAGCCAGACCTACATCTATCATGAAATTGGCGAGAGGGAAGACGCGGTTTTCCGGCGCGACACATGGCGCGAGATCATCGCCGCCCACCCCCACACGCCGGTTGAACTCGCCGCCCGCGCGGTGAAAGATCTTCTGGCCGATACCGGCGAAAGAGGTCCGCTGCAGCACATCGTGGACAGCCAGGATGCCGCCGCCCTCGGATTTTACGTGGCTTTTTTCGATGGCCTGGGAAAAGAGTTCTTCCCGGAACTGATGGTCGCGTTTCAGCTTTTCATCGGCTCCGGCGACTGGCAGCTGATTGCCGAGGCGGCCCTTGCTGGTCACCGTACCGCCCGCCGGAATGCCGAAACCATGCTGGCGGTGCACGGCGAAGGCCAGCGCCGGCAGGACCCGCAGTGGGCGGCCAAGGAGATCGAGCGGCGCCTGCTGGGCGATATCGGCCGGCGCGGATGAGCCAGCCGGCCGACTCGTGGCCAGAAACCCGTTTTGCCAATTGCCGGATCCTCGGTGGTACGGCCCGATGCGGCCACCGGGTACCGCCGCGAGCCAACAGCGGGAAAGAGGCATCGCCGCCTGTCACGGGGCGCCGCAAGGCCCATTTACCCGGCCGGCGTGCAGATGGAACGGCCGACGCCCGTTGCCGCCGCCGAGCGTGCCGGCCGCCTGGTTGTCAAGAAGGCCGGTGGGCCTGACCAAAAGAAATACCGCTGCCATGATTCCCGTCACAGCCGCCATCGCCATTGACGAGTCCGAACTCCACATGGACTTTGTCCGGGCTTCGGGTCCCGGGGGCCAGAATGTCAACAAGGTCTCGTCCGCCGTTCAGCTGCGCTTCGATGTGCGCAACACCGCAGCGCTTCCCCCGGCGGTTCGGGAACGACTGATTCGCCTGGCCGGAAAACGGGTGACGACCCAGGGCGTGCTCATCATCCAGGCCGCCCGGTTTCGCACCCAGGAGCGCAACCGCCAGGATGCTGTCGATCGTCTCGTCCAGCTGGTCCGGCGCGCCGCGCAAAAGCCGAAACGCCGGGTGAAGACGCGCCCGAGCCTGGCATCCAAAGAGCGCCAGCTGGCGCAAAAAAAACGTCGCGGGCATCTCAAGAAAATGCGGCGGATCGTTGCGGGAGACCATGACTGAAGGCGCTTGTTGTCCGGGGAGATCGGGTGGCGACGGCCCCTTTCACGGCCGGCAGGCGCAAAGGAAAGGAGAGGCGATGAAGAAACCGACGTATCCAACACTGTTCAAGGCCAAGAACATCGACGGGCTGCGATTGAAGAACCGGATCACCATGGCCCCGCTCTACCTGGGCTACGCCGCCGCGGGCGGCAAGGTTTCGCCCCTGCTGCTGGCGCATTACCGCACGATGGCCCAAAGCGGGGCGGCCATGATCGTCGTGGAGAACTCCAGCATCACGCCGGCCGGCAGCGGGTCGCCACGGACCCTGCGCTGTGACCATGACCGCTACCTGGGCGGTCTGGCGCAAATTGCCGGGACCATCAAGGAGCAGCGCTGCCGGGCGGTCCTCCAGATCAATCATGCCGGGCGCTATGCCGCGGCCGCCGAGCCGGTGTCGGCCTCGGACGTGCCGGCTTTCGGTCGTTTGCCGCGGGCGTTGTCGTCGAAAGAAATTGCGGTGATTCAAAAGCAGTTCGCGCGCGCCGCGGCCAGAGTCCAAAAGGCCGGCTTCGATGGGGTCGAACTGCATGGCGGCACCGGATACCTGCTGAGCCAATTCGTGTCGCCGCGGACCAACCTGAGAGGTGATGCCTACGGCGGGCCGATCGAAAACCGGGTCCGCTTTCCGCTCGAGACCTTGAAGCACGTCAAGGACCAGGTGGGCGATTTTCCGGTCGGATACCGGCTCCTGGCCGATGAATGGCTGCCGGGCGGCCTGACGCTCGAGGACGCCTGCGTGCTGGCAAAAGCGCTGGCGGAACACGGCGCGGCTTACCTTTCGGTCATGGGCGGGACTTACGAGTCATTTTTCCGGCCGGAGGTGGTGGAGAAATCACGGCAACCCGGCTACATGGTGCCGCTGGCCCAGGCGGTCAAGGAGGTGGTCAAGGTGCCGGTCATCGCCGCCGGCCGGATATCGAGCCCGGCCCAGGCCGAGGCCATCCTCCAGGCCGGTCAGGCCGACTTCATCGGTCTGGCGCGCATGCTGTGGGTCGATCCGCACTGGCCGCAAAAAGCGCGCCGCAGCGACGATGACAAGATCCTGAACTGCAATCCCAGGTGTGACGCCTGTTTCCAGCTGGTGATGAAGGGCCGGCCGGCCATCTGTCCCCAATGGCCCAAAGAAAAACGGGCGGCTTACCGGGAGAATTTTCACTGAGTAACGACAAGGGCACCCATGACTACGGATTCAGAGACGGCCGGTTCCGGCCCGGCGGAAATTGTCATCCCCAAAGAAAAAGCCGTCTTCCGGCTGGATGCCAACGGCTGCTGGCACAACGACGGCGGCCGGTTCGAAAATAAAAAAATCATCGACTATTTCCATGCGTCCATCCGCCACGACGCCGGCGGATATTTTTTGTTTCAGAACAGGGGCAGCTGCACGGAAAAGGTTTATTTTGCTTACGAGGACACGGCCCTGTTCGTTTTCGATGTGATCTTGAGCGATCCCGTCACGCTGGAGCTCAATACCGGCGAGCGCTTTGTGCTCGAGCCGCGGGAGCTGTGCGTCCAAAACGACAGTCTTTACGTTATCCGCGGCGATCAGCGGGTGAAGTTTACCGACCGCAGCCTGATGGCGGTATCGGGCCTCCTGACCTTCGAAGACGATGCGTATGTCATCCGGCTCTCCGGGCGCAGGCACCGGATCGCGCTGAAGGGGCGCTCGAAAGGTTATCCGCCCCTTCAGGGTCATGTTAGGAATGGGCTTTAGGCCGCGGCCGCACTGGCCGGATCGAACGGGGTCCCCGGGGGATACGCCCGTTGGGCCAATTCACGGTCCAGCATCAAGAGGCCCGACTTGTCCTGGCCGACCATCTCCAACTGATCGGCTATCTTCGACGCATTGGCCTCCTCTTCGACCTGTTCGTCGGAAAACCAGGCCAGCATGGGTTCGGCGGAATAGTCCTTCTCTTCCCTGGCGATGGTCGTCAGGTCGTTGATCTTGCCGGTGATGAACTTTTCGTGGTCGTAGGCATCCTTGAAGGCCTCGGACGGCGACGACCATTTCGTCTTGAGCTGTTTGAGGTCTTGCAGCTCGATCTTGCCGCCCCGATCCAGGACGTGCTGGAAGAATTTCATGGCATGAATCATTTCCTCATGGGCCTGGCAGCGCATCCAATGCCCCATCCCGTCCAGGCTCACGGAATGAAAGTAGGCGGCCATGGACAGGTAGATGTAATAACTTTCGAGTTCGTTCTTAATCTGGTCGTTGATGGCCTTGTTCAGTCTATCACCGATCATTTCCGACTCCTTTCAACTGCTGCGATAAATTGGTCAACTGCGGCATCATTGCCCGGCTGGCTCACCGATTTTTTTTGACATGCGACCGGGTAGCATCCTATGCAGGGCCTAATCTAATCATCGCCGGTGGCGCTGCAACCGCCGCGTAAAAAAGACCATCGGAATTCTGGCCAAGGAACTTAACCGGTGCCGGCCGGATACCGGCCCGAGCGTGCGGCCCAGCGCCGTCGGCTTTAAACCGCGGAAGATCGGGTGCGCCCGCCGTAACCGTGTGAGGTCGGCCAGGCGGCAAACACGGAGCCCGCAGACGGCGGCGTTTTTCGCAGGCGGGCACGGTTTGCTGACCGCCGCCGATGGGAACTTCAGGGCTCGCTCAAAAACAACGTCACATGTCAGACCTCGATCCATCCCGTCCGGCGGCCGGTGTGAAAACTCGGAATATCCAGCTATTCCGGCGTTTTCGCGCCTTACCGGCCGGGCGCCTCGATGCCTGAAATTGTGACCGTATTTTTGCGCGAGCCCTTAACACCGCAGGAGGGTAAAAACATGGGGGCACTGCTCGATCGGATTCCCTACACGCTGTTGATCGTGATGGCTATTTTCTTGCTGCTGACACCCTTTCGCCCCATGCCGCACGTGCTGGAAAAACTGACCATGCTGAAGAACGGGACCCTGGTCCGGCCGATCGACATCTTCGATCTTTTTTACCACCTCCTGCCAACCATTCTCCTCGCCCTGAAACTGTTCCGGAGCTTTCGGCACTAGCCCGGGCCGGGGCTAGGGGCTGTTGGTCAGCCCGCGGAGGTCGCCGGGGCCTCCCGGTGCCTGAGGGTCTTTAATTTTTCGATGTGTTGCTCTTCTTCGGCGACGATCTTCTTCAACTCCACCCGGGCCGACTCCTCCTGAATAAACGCTTCGAGCATCTGATAAAAAAGAATGGTATCTTTTTCAAACTCGATAAATTTCGCGAGCATGGCATTGATGTGGTCAATGCGGCCGAAGTCGACCTCTTCCAGTGAAAAACTTTGGCCGGCCAGCAGGTTATCGAGCATGTCGCGGCCCATTTTTGCCGTTTGCGGGTCGGGCGATTCCAGGATCAGCCTGGACCGCATTTTCGAAAACCAGTGAGCGTGCCGGGCCTCTTCATCGGCCATCCATTCCAATAGCAGGGACAGGTCCGGATCACGGACTTTTTCAATTGCGTCGCGATAAATGGTTTCGCCATTTTTTTCCAAACGGATGGCCATATCCAGGATTTCATTTGCTGAAAACACCATCACCTCCATGATATCTTTTTCGGCGACCGGATGAAAAGGGGAAGATCGGGTCAGCCGGGGCTTATCAGAATTTGACGCGTGGCGCCGTCCCGGTCCAAAGACAGCGCCCGCCCCGATCGGCCGTTGTACCGGGGCGGCCGGTACTCTTTCGACAGCAGGGGTACCATACAAGATTCGGCCGGCGAGTTCAAGCGTGGCCGAAGGCGCCAGGCACCCTCTGGCCTCAGACAGAGTGCCGGCCTTGGGGCTACCGTTTCGAGCGGTGCGGCCCCACCGCTGTCCGCTGGCCGGCCGCTGCCCGCGTGCGCCTTGACCCGCAAGCGGGCAGTTGGCACTTGCCCATTGGTGCCGATTGTTTTATGGTTATCTTCGTCACCGTTTTTTCAACGGACCGGCGGGAAAGGCGCCGCGGGCGCCTCCCGCTGACGGTAAAAAAAGACCATCATCGATGAGATTAATAGATAAAATAAAAAACAGCGAGACGATCAAGGGTCTCCTTCTGGCGCATCTCATCATATTGCTGCAGCTCTTGGTGGTCGCCGCCATCGGGGTCACGGTGGTGTTGATCGGCGGAGTGGCCCGCTATCTGCTGTGGGTCCTGCTGGGTGGCGGCGCGGCCTTGCTGGTCCTGGCGTTTGTTTTGTACCGCCGCGCCCGAGCCGGCGGACGCGAACTGATCAATAGCCTCGATGTGCCTGCGATGAAGGGGCGGCCTTTCGAAATCAGTTTTCTCGGGGGAATGATGTCTTTCAAAGTGGGGGAGGCCAACGCCCCGGCGGCCCTGGAATACCACAGCGGCCGGCCGATCGCGCAACTCGAAGACATGGGGGCCATCCGCAAGCGGGAGTTGGCCGAACTGGCGCGTCTGCTGGCGGATGACCTGATCTCGGCCGAAGAGTTTACCAGCGCGCGGCAAAAAATCATGCAGGCCAACTGATGCTGCTCGAAAACATGGCCTACACCGAGGTGGAGACCTATCTGGAGAAAAAGGATATTGTTCTCGTGCCGGTCGGTTCGGTGGAACAACACAGCCCCTACGGCTTGATCGGGACCGATTTTATCGCGGCCGAAGCCATCGCCCGCAGCGTGGGGGGCGACCTGGAACTCCTGGTGGCGCCGACCGTCTGCTACGGCGTTTCGCCCCATCACATGGCTTTCAAGGGCACCATCGCACTGAGCCCCGCCACGCTGATAATGACGGCCGCAGACATCGTCCGGTCGCTGGTAGCCCACGGCTTCCGGCGCATCCTCTTCATCAACGGGCACGGGGGCAATATCGTTCCGCTGAAGACCGCTTTCGGTCAGCTCAAAGACGAGGGCCTGGCCGGTTACTTCGATGTGATCTCATGGTATGCGGGAGCGGGCGTGAAAAAGGCCTGCCGGGAGGCATTTGGCGATCACGACGGGCAACACGCCACGCCCAGCGAGGTGTCGCTGACCAAGTACCTGCGCCCGTCGGTCTTCGACGGCAAGGCCACCACGGCCCTTACGGTTAAAAAACCGAAGTATTACTGGCCCTTGACGGCAACCGAGATGAGAACTTTTTTCCCGGACGGCCGGATGGAATCCGCGCCTTGGTTGGCGACCTCCGAATGGGGCCAACGGATCGCCGCCGCGGCCGCGCAAGACCTTGCGGCGAAAATCAACGACATTCTGACCCTTGAAATCCTCTGATCGACGCCGTCACGACTGTTTTTTTATGGCGTCCAGCGTGTCGAGATCACACACATCGAACGTCCGCCCGCAGCCGCCGCAGAGCATTTCACAGTCATCCGCCTGACGCCCGCGGCGTCGCTTCAACGGGTAGCGGCAGTCGGGACACTTGAGGTCGTCTTCGGACCCTTTGTCTTTGGTCGAATCCGTCATGGCCTTCTCCTTTTCTGAACCGGTGATGATGGAAACTTTTGATACCTCTCAGAATAGCGAATCTCGAAGCATAATACCGTGGCGGAAACCGGTCAAGCCTGCCGGCCGGTTAACGGTCGTGATTCTCTATGTAATAAAGCGTGGCGCCGACCGGGGCGAAAGAGAGCAGTAAAATGTTCAGAAACGGCACCAGAAAAAGCAGTCCGAACCCCAAATGAAACCCCAGCGTTTTCGTCAGGAAGCGGAATCGCTCCCGGAAGGGGCGCAACCGGCGGGCCGGGACCAGGTCGGTGTTGTCCCAGGTCAGAAAGATGGCGGCCACCCCGGAGGTTATCAACGTCAGCAACGGCCCTAAAGGCGTCAGCCACCCGAGTGCCATCAGCACGAGCGTGATCAGCACCGGCAGGGTCGTTCGCGGAATTTCCTGTGCGAACAAAAAAAAGTACTGCTGTAAAAAGGGCCGGGTTTGAGGGGCTAGCTCGCGGCCGGTCAGGAGCCGCTCGGTGATCCGTGACATGGCATCCATGATGATGACGGCGAACAGCAGCTGTGAGAGCAGGTAGGCCAGAATGACCGCCACGAGCGTCAACAGTGCGGCCAGCAGCCAGGAGACGACATGCCAGAGCCAGACCAGCCAGGCGCTGGCCGGTTTGACCCAGATGAGCCTTAAGATTTCATCGTGGTGGTACAGGATGACGCCGGCCGCCAGCACCGTCAACGCCACCACCAGGATGAGGCGAATCAGGCCCAGCATCAGGAGCTTGGGGGTTTTTAACGCCAGCATCAGCCCGCGCAGCTGGTAGGAAATGCCCTTGACGATTTCCATTTCACAGATCCCTTTGGTATAAAAACAGACAACAGTCTAAGCGTTCAGGGTTCAAGCCTCGGGGTTTACAAACTCCACGCGGTTGCGGTGGCAGGCCCGAAGAAATATATTCATTAATTCGATAAAATCGATGATGTATCTTTAATCCTTCAACCGGCTGAATTCCGCTGCAGCGCGACAAAATAGGCTCAGCAGGCTAACCGGCTCAACAGGCTAAACGGACAAGGGAGACACCATGAAAGTCAAAATCGATTATGATCTGTGCATGGGCGACCGGAACTGCAACAAGGTCTGCCCCGAAGTGTTTGCCTACGATCAGGATAAACTGATCGCGAAGGTTCTCGTCGACGTCGTCCCGGCCCATCTGGAAGACGCCGTCAGCCAAGCCGCCCGGGAGTGTGCGCCCGGCGCCATCATCGTCGAGGACTGACGCCCGAGAAAATCAGGGCCCCCTGAAGTCGATCAAGGGCCTTTTTTTCGGGCCAGGATATCGAGATGCCGGGCCATGAAAACCAGTTCGCCGTTTTCGATCTGGCCCTGGCGCCGGGCGATCCAATCCTTGAAGCGATCGGGCTCGATCCCGGGATGATCCGTCAGTTCCGCATCGATCATGTGGACGATATGGTGCAGGAAACAGGATTCTTTTTCAGGATAGCGGTGGCGGTGGGGATAGACGACCCAGTCGGAGGCACCGGCCGCCAGGATGTCGGCCGGCCGCTCCATCAGGGCCAGGAGCAGGCGGCGTCCGGTCCGGCTGTGCCCGGACGGGCGTCCGTCGACGATACGCTCGTCCATGCTGCGATGGTACAACCGGATCACCCGCTCGTCGAAATCCTCCGAGATCGCCGGCAGCAGGACGGTGTCGCCATCGAAATTCAAGCTGAAAAAAAGCAGGCCGCCGTTCGACAGGATCCGCAGCATGCCGGGCAGAAGCGTGGGGATATCGACCAGGTCCCAGAAGGCGTGGGCCAAAAGCACATCAAAAGAGGTTCCGGCCGCCGCTGACGCAAAAAAATGGGCGTCAACCGTTTGAAATTCCAGCCGGATTGACGTGTCTTGCGACTCGAGGTGACAGCCCGCACTTTCGCGGCTGACAGCAAAGCCCGACTTTTCGGCCCACCGCCTGACCCGGCGGCGGGCCGCGCGCGTGCACTCCGGATCGATATCGACGGCGGTATACACCGACGAGCGGTGCTGCAGCGGCCCTGCGGCCATCCGCTCTACCATCGTGCCGATGCCGGCGCCGATTTCAAGCACGCGCAGCGGTTCGGGCGCCCGCCGGTCGAGCAGGGCACCGGCGAGGCGTTCCCAGACGCCGCGGTTCAGCGAACGGTCGTCGATTTTTTTCTTGGCGGCGAGATAACCGGTGAAATCATAGGCCCGTGGAATCGCCATCACTTACCCACCGCCAGTTTTTTCAGAAAAACATGAATTTTTTCCATGGTGTCCCGCCAGCCGGGATACCTGCGGAAAGTCGCCAGAGCCTTGTGGCTCATGGCATCGAGCCGGTCGCGGCCGGCGAACAGGCCGGCGACGATTTTTTTCATAGCGGCCGGGTCGCCCGGTTCCGCGAGAAAACCGTTTTCGCCGTGCCGGATGATCTCGCGGGCGGCACCGGCGGTGGAACCGACCGCCGGTAGCGCGAAGGCCATGCCCTCTAAAAAAACGATGCCGAAGGCTTCGTGCGAGTAGGGCAGTGCCAGCAGGTGGCTTTCATTCAGTATACCGGCCAGTTCGGGGCCGTCCCGTGCGCCCAGGAAGCGGATATTGGGCGACAGCCCGCGGGCGGCGACGCGGGTCATGGTTTTTTGCGCATAAGGGCTGTCCATGGTCAGGCTGCCGACGACCGTCAGGCGCCACATCCGTAAAGAGACGGCCGCCAGTGCGTCGATCAGGCGGTGAAGGCCCTTGGGCGGCAGAACGTTGGCCAGAAAAAGCAGCCGCAAGGGTCCCTTTTCCCGCGCACGGGCCGAGACAGAAGCGCTCGATGTCACGGTGCCGAGCCGGTCTCCGGCGGGTCGGGCAACAATGCCGGGGACATCCGGCGCACCGGCGGCCACGGCGGCTTCGCGGGTGGTCCGGCTGTTGAAAATGCAGGCATCCACGGAGTGCAGGTAGCGCTTTTCAACCAGGCCATAGACGGTGTTTTGCCAGTTCGGGCGGGGCTGGCTGCTCAACACCTGGTGGAGGATCGCCACGATCGGGCCGTTGACGACTGCCCGCAGGCGCTGGTTCTGAAGGAAAAGGGCCGGGTGGCAGAGGCCGTCCTCGAGCAGGATGTCCGGCGCATCGTGCCGCACTTTGCTGACCAGAGAACGTGACAGATTGGCGGCCAGCTGGCACGGGTATCCCTGCCCGGCCGGCAGTGAGTAAATGGTGACCGCGTGCCCCCGGCGGCGCAGGTCATCGACCAGGATGCGATCGTAGAGCGTGCCGCCGGTCAGGGTCTTCAGGTCGCCGGTGATCACCAGTCCCAGGCGCATCAGAACTCTTTTCGATACTCGACCCAGGCGCTATCGTTTTC
The DNA here is from genome assembly GCA_049281435.1 of Desulfobacterales bacterium. Taxonomy (GTDB): domain Bacteria; phylum Desulfobacterota; class Desulfobacteria; order Desulfobacterales; family SG8-13; genus JARFQH01. Next base: position 15,802 of record JBAPSB010000016.1, on the reverse strand, counting down.
CCAGATCCTGACCGTCAGGGCCTGCAGGTGCGAAGGGCGAGCAGCGGCCAGCGACTCGCCCATGATCCGCGCCAGGTGTTCCACACTGGGGTTGAGGCCGTCGAATTCGGGCAGGTCATTGAGCGTTTTGTCCCGGAAGCGGGCGACCTGCTCCGCCAGGGCGGCCGTCACGGCATCGATGTCGACCAGATAGCCGTGCCGATCCAGTTCAGGGCCTTCGAGACGGATTTCAACTGCGTAGCGGTGTTCATGGGGCTCGTTTTCCGCGCCCCAGTTGCCGCCGATCAGGTAATGCCGGGCGCTGAATTCACGCCGAACGGCGACCCTATACCTTTCCTTGCTTTTCATTTTTCCTCACGTGGGCGAGCCGCCGTAGGTGATGACGACCTGGACGGCGGATTCGGGGTGGCGGTCCAGCAGGTCGTAGGCCAGGGCGGCCTGTTCAACCGCAAAGCGGTGGGTGATGAAGCGGGCCGGGCCAATGGCGCGGATCATGTCCCAGACCACCGCCATCCGGCGGTCCTTGGACCAGCGCCCGGCCAATTCGGGGGCGATGGTGCTGACCTGACTGCTGATCAACCGGATTCGGTTGCGATGAAACTCCCGCCCGAGATTCGGGGCCGCGCGGCGCGTTCCGTACCAGGAACCGACGATGACCCGCCCGCCGAAGCCGCAGGCCAAGATGGCCTCATCCAGGGCGGCCGGGTCGCCGGAAACCTCGTAAACCAGATCGGCCGGGCCATGAAGGGCATCGGCAGCCGGGTTTCGGGTCGGAGCGCCGCGATCTTGAAGGCTATCGGGGGTGAGCGCTTTTTGCGCGCCGGCTTCCAGGGATTTTTGACGCCGGAAAGCATAGCGGTCGACGGCCACCAGTTCGGACAGGGGAAAGCGCGCGAGCAGGGCCGTCGTCAGCAGTCCCACGATGCCCTGTCCGATCACCACCACCCGTTCGCCGATCATCGGCCGACCGTCCATCATAAAATTAACGGCGGTCTCCATGGTGGGGACGAACAGCGCGTCCTCCGCATCGATATCCGTCGGAATGGGAATCAGCTCCGCGGGATGGGTGCGGAAGTGGCTCTGGTGTGGCTGGAACGAAAAAACCCGGCGCCCGATCAGGCCCGGATCGGCCGCCGGCCCGGCGGCGACCACCCGGCCTACGGCGGCGTATCCATACCGCAGGGGGTAGCCGAAAGCGCCCGTGAGCGACGAAATGGTGCTGTCGACCGGCCACCCCTCGGGGACCCGGCCCCGGTAAACCAAGAGTTCGGTTCCCGGACTGATGGCGCTCATCCGGGTTTCGACGAGGACCTGGTCCGGTTGGCCTTCCGGGACCGCTTCGGCGGCCACGGATATGGCAAAGGGCTTGTCGAAGATGACCGCCGTGCGCTTCACGCCGGCTTCCAGTCCGGCTGTGCCCACAAAATCATGTCCTTCCCCAATTGTTGATAGGCTACCTGGGCGAGTGGAACGAACGGGTCCATGCCCGTTCCGCGATCATCGATGGCATTCAGGCCGCCGATCAGCTTGGGTGCCACGGTGACGATGAGCTGGTCCACCAGGCGGGCGCCGATAAAGCTCGTGATGACCCGGGCCCCGCCTTCCACCATCAAGACATTGATCTCATGCGCCACTAGGAGCTGCATCAGCGCCGCAAGGTCGATGCGACCGTCTGCCGCCGTACGACACGGCATGACGACCGCCCCGGCTTTCACCAGGGTTTCGCGCCGGCCGTCGTTGTCGTCCGTCCGGCTGACGATCCAGCAGGCGCAGTCCTTTCTTTGCAGCAAACGCGCGTCCAAAGGGGTGCGCAGCCGCGTGTCGAGGATGACCGGCCGGGGGCTGGGGCCTTCGGCCAGGCGATTGGTCAACTCCGGGTTGTCGTTCAGAACGGTGCCGATGCCGACCAGGATCGCGTCGCTGCCGGACCGCAGACGGTGGGTCAGGACCATCGCCGCCGTGCCGCTCAGGCGCAGCTGGCGACGGTCGTGGGCGGCGATACTGCCGTCCAGGCTCTGGGCGTATGTGAGGATGACCAAAGGCCGGCCGCGCTTCCGGCGAAACGCTTCGGCACCGGCTACCTGCTGCATCAGTTTGTCGAACATCTCCATCCTTTAACAGGAAATACACTGATCGCCAAGAAAAGAAAAAAAGGATTTCCACCAGCCGGATTACAGAGAAGAAGAGCTTCGAGACGACATTCCCAGAAATTTTTCTTCCGGCCGCCACAGGGACAGATTCCCCGATCCGGCGACCAGCAGGCCGGCGGCGGTCATAAGGAGCAGGCCTGTCAGCGGATCTGCCCCCCGGCGGCTGATCCAGAGGCCGCTTGACAGCAGGATCGGCAAGGCCGCCGTGCGACCGGCCGCGCCCAGTGCGGCGCAAACGACCGCCAGCAGAAAAACCGGCCGGAAAAACGGTGCGAAGGCGTAAAACGGACCCGCTGTGTCTCCGCTGGAAAAAGCGGCGGTCTTTTCCATGGCGGCCAGGGCGCACACGAATAGCACCGCCCGCAGCGCGACCGGCAGGCCATCGCGGAACAGCCGCTGCCACAGTTCCTCCCAGCGGGCCGGTTGTTCGGTGCCGGGTTCGATCCGACCGCTGACCACCAACCAGTCCCGCACAAAGCCGGCCAGAAAAGGCACCATGAACACAGCGGCCGCAAGGGTCGTGGCCGGCGGCCCGAACAGCGGCAGCAGCGCCGCGCCCACGAAGCCCATGGTGAAACCGGCGCTCAGACGCGCGGCCGGCCGGGGCGTAAGGGGAGCCAGCCTGCGGCCGCTGCGGCGCCGGAGGACCATTCCGGCCGTAAACACATAATAGGCCAGGGCCACCGCCAGGTAAATCAGGGGCAGTTGATTCAGGCCGATCCCGACCAGGACGGCACACAGGAGCCCGAGAGCGTCGAAGCGGGTGTCCAGCCGTTCGCCCAGGCGGGTGACATGACCGCTGCGCCGGGCGACCGCCCCGTCCAATAGATCGAGCAGCGCCGCCGCGATGTAGATGAGGCCCGGCAGCCAGGCATACAGATGGTGAATCGAAAAGGCCATTGCGGCCGGCCAGCTCCAGAAGCAGGCCAATAGCGATACCAGTACTCCCCGCGCCATCGTGATGGCATTGGCCGCCCCCAGGTGGTCCAGCACGCGGGTGTCACCGGAGCGCCGGTTGAGGGGCAGCCCCGCGCGGAGGGCCGCCAGCACGTAGACCAGCGGCAGAAGCGGCCCGGCGAACCGGCGCCAGTCGCAGGGGACCTGCCAGAGGGCCTGAATCGCCAGATTGGCTCCGATAACGGCGCAACAGCTCAGGATGGCGACCTTCCACCAGGTATTGACGAGTCTTCCGGGAACCCCCATTGCGCATCCTTGCGTCACCGGCCGACAGCATTTTGGGGCGGGATTTCAGCTCTTCGTTACGGCCAGGACTGAAATACCACGGGGACGGTGGCGTCGTAAACAACCGGTGCGGCATTGACGATCGGTCTCGATGTGCTTAAAATGCCGGCATTACCGATCCAACCGGGAAAAAATCCGAATCTTGTTCGAGGTTAACCGATTATCCGACACGGCCGCCCAAAGGAAAGACTTTGCCATGGAAAACAAAAAGCTACCACGCTTCACGACCCTCGGCAAACGCATCATTTTTTTTCTGCTTGCTTTCATGCTCATCTGGCCGCTGACGGTCGGGGTGTACGTCCTGATTTACCGGGGCTACACCCTCATCGACCGCACGAAGTTTCCGGATCTGGATCCAGCTTTGAAGGAAGCACTCGCCAAAACGCCGCCCAGCGCTTCGGAAGTGGAAAAAGGCGTGGTGATGTCGATGGCGCTGCGAAACCGGTTGGAAAAAGAGATGACCTCGGCTTTCGGCTGGTCGGTCAACGATTTGTGGATCTCGCCGACACGCTGGCTCGACAACCGCGCCAATCGGCAAAAAGGCACTATTTTCGCCGTCCGGATGCTTTTGGGGTTTTCCTCCACCAACCTTTCCAAGCTCGGTAACGTCGATGCCGAAAACCCGCTGCTCAAAGAGGCCCGCGAAAAACGGTTTGCCTTCACCGAGGACAGCTGGTGGTTTCCGTCGACCGAAAAAGAATATCGCAACGGCCTTGAACTCATGCGGCACTACGAGGCCGACCTGCTCGCCAACAAGGCGGTCTTCAACATGCGTTCCGACGATCGTTACGATATCCTGATGTTTATCACCAGCAAGCAATTTCTCGACCAGCCTCTCGGACTTCTGGTCCAGAGCAACAGCGAAGTGCCCTATTTTGATATCGACGACAGGATTTATTACACGCAAGGAGTGGTACTGGTGTTGCGGGATGTCCTGACGGCCCTGTTTCACCTCTATCCGGAAATCAGCGAAAAGGGCGGGGCCGACAACATCCGGACCGCTATGCGGGGCATCGAGCGCATCTGCAGTTTCGATCCGCTGATCGTGCTGAGAGGCAACCACGACTCGGTCATGGCCGACCATCGCGGGAAGATGGCGCGCTACCTGATCGAGGTGCGGGAAAGGCTTAGCGACGTGGCCCAATCCGTCAATCGGTGAACCCCAAGCCGCAAGGCCGGCCCTCTTGAACGGTTCGGCTTTTTTTGTCTTCAGGGTACCGGGGACGTCAGGAGTCTGACTCCGGACTTCAGCCGCCTAAACTCGGCGGGGGTCAGCGGCTCCCAGGGCTGGGTGGGAATGAACTTGAGGGAAGACTTCACCGACCGCGCGAATACCTTGCCGGCTTGAATATCGGGCGAGCGCAGCAGGAAGCCGACATCCTCACCCGCATTCAAAAGGATGTCGATGTCGTCGCTTTCATCCAGCAGCGCCACCACCAGCTCATTCTGCACCAGGCTGCCGCCCTTGAGCCACCGCCGGCCGGTTTGTCCCGTAAAAATCTCGATGAAGGGGTTGTCGAGCACCACCGCCGCCCCGCCGATGGTGATCAGAAAAGCTTCGGGCACGCCGTAGAGGCCGTCTTCAAACGGAATCCAGTCAGTCGTCATGTCAACTCCGGAAATTGGTCAGGCCTAAAAGGCCCTGGGCCGGCTCATAAGCCGCCGGCAATCGCCCGGTGCGGCAATTCGCAGGTCATCTGAAACACAAGGCTTCAAGATAAAGCTTTTGGCAAGGCCAGAAAGAGGCGGCTGGATAGTCATACGCCAACGAGCGATAACACAACCAAAAGTTTTATCTTAAAGCTATAGTAATGCGTGACGGGGCCCGGCACAAGTACCGCTTGTCAAGGCAAAATTGGTGGCTATTATACTGGGGAACATGCACGGGCAAAGCCTAATTAGAAACTTAAGCTGTAATCCAAAAGGAGACCCATGACAGAACTCACCGATGCCCAGCTGCTGACCGTCGTTCAAAACGTGGTCGAAAAATATGGCTGTAAAATTGTCGATATCGATCTCGATCAGAAAACCATCAACCTCGACGGTCCCGATGATGCGAAGTCCGACTGCGCCCGCGCAATCGTGGAAATTCTGGAATAGCCCGGTTGCACACGGCCGCGCCCGCCATTGCCTGCTGGTGCACCTGAAGTAAGCAACCAGGAAGTAAAGCCGTGCAGCCGTTTCAGAAAGGTCCGGCAGTCGCGTGGCCCAAAAAACATCCAGAATCGATGACAGAAGCGCACCGGCTCAAGACACCTGAACCGATAACCGCTGCGATCGACAGCCGGCGCAAGGGAGATGCCCATGAACGAATCCATAGCGGAAATGTCAAAAGAGCAACTGGCCCAGCGACTCGGAGACGACCACCTAACCGTGATCGATCTGCGCCTGAACTGGGATGAGTGCACCGAAAAAATAAAACAAGCGGTGCACGAGGACCCCCGCGAGACCGCCACCTGGGCGGTAAAATACGACCGCCACCAGCCGATCGTTCTCTATTGCTCTTCGCCGGATGACAAAGTAAGCCGGGATGTCACCCGCAGCTTGCTGGAGAGAGGGTTTACGGACCTCTGCATTTTGAAGGGCGGGTGGTTTGTCTGGCAGGCCGCGCGCCTGCCGGTCGAAAGAAAAACCAAAGAGCCGCTGCCCGGAAAACTGATTAAAGGCGTTATCTCGGACTGACGGGCACCCTCTTCTCTCTTGTGTCAGCGGTTGGCCGCCCCGGGGGCGTCACAAAGCGGCCTGATGGCCAGCGGCGACGACAAATTGCGGGGGCCGCGCCGCCTGCGGCCGGTTCAACACGTAGGGCTGGGACAATTTTCTCCCCTGCAGCTGTCGGGCACCCTATCGCAGGCGGCCCTTTGCTTCAGGTAGGCGATCATGGCCTGATGGGCGGTGTCTTTCAGGGCTGGGTCATCGATGCCCAGCAGCCACGACCGGCGCCTTTCGATAAGGGCCCACACCAGGGCGATGATGGCCATGCCGCCGTAGAAGATCCCTTGCAGGGCTGTTTCCAGGCGAAGCGGCAGCAGGAGGGTGAGCAGCAGCACGAGGGCGACGGCCGATATCAGCTGGGTCTGCATGGCGGCCGCAATGTGACTCTGGCGCCGGATCGTCCACAAAAAAAAGTCCGCTTTTTTTCTGTTCCAGAATGTGTCATCACGATAAGTGACAGGCATGAGGGTCCTCCTTGGAAAATACAGTGCGACACTTACCCATATTTTAACATCCCGCCGCCGGCTGTCAATTACCGCCGGCGGGCGCCCACCAAAATGCGAGTGAGCTGCCATGGCCCGCATAGCGATACCCCTGCCCGAGGTCTTCTCTTTTACAACCGATATTCAGGTGCGCATCGGCGACATCAATTACGGCAACCATCTCGGCAACGATGCCCTGCTGTCACTGGTCCACGAAGCCCGGGTGCGGTTCCTCCAAAGCCTGGGGTTTTCGGAACTGAATATCGCCGGCAGCGGGCTGATGTTGACCGATGCCGCCATCGTCTACAAGTCGCAGGCGTTTTACGGAGACCTGTTGACAGTTTTTATGGCCGTGGGCGACTTCAATAAATACGGGTGCGATTTTTTTTACAAGGTCACTCAAAAAACATCGGGCAAGGAGGTCGCACATGCCAAAACGGGCGCTGTTTTTTTCGATTACTCCCATCAAAAGATGGTGGCCGTGCCGGCGGCTTTTCTGACGTCAGTTGCCGTTAAACCATCAGCACGATGACCAGGCGCATGCGACCGGCATGGGCATGTGCCAACAATCAGTGTCAACTCCGGGTTCCGGAAAGCCTGCCAACTGTTAACCGAAGGAGGATAACATGACCGTAAAGCTCACCTGGTACAGCCACGCCTGCTTCCTGATCGATACCGGCGATTATAAACTGCTGACCGATCCGTTTTTAACCGATAACCCGCTGGCGCCGGTCACGGCCGACAGTGTCGGTGCCGATTACATCCTGGTGTCCCACGGCCATGGCGACCACGTTGGCGACACCGTTGCGATCGCCCGGCGAACGGGCGCCACGGTGATCGCCAATTTTGAAATCCAGAACTGGCTGGCCGGCAAGGGGGTCGCGAACAGTCACCCGCAGCACATCGGCGGCGGTTTCGACTATCCCTGGGGCCGCGTCAAACTGACAATGGCCCAGCACGGTTCGGCCCTGCCGGACGGGAGTTACGGCGGCAACCCGTGCGGGTTCCTGTTCTACATCCAGGACAAGAAAATTTATCACGCCTGCGACACCGGGCTCTTTTACGACATGAAGCTCATCGGGGAAGAGGGGATCGATCTGGCCATTTTGCCGATCGGCGATAATTTTACGATGGGCCCGGCCGACGCCTTGCGGGCGGTCAAGCTGATCGAGCCGGCGCGGGTGGTGCCGATTCATTACGACACCTTCGAGGTCATTAAACAGGATGCCGACAAGTGGGCCGACACCGTGCGCAAAGAAACGAAGACCATTGCGACCGTCATGAAGCCCGGCGATACGCTGACGCTTTAGAACTGATGGGTAAGTCCGTTAGCCGGTTTAGCCCGTTGAGTCCGTTAGCCGGTTTAGCCCGTTTGGTCCGTTAGCCGGTTAGCCCGGTTGCCCGTCCGGTTTGCCGGTGCGTCGGGTGAACTGGTGGATGAGAAGAAAAGGGGGCCGGCGGTCAGCCTGCCGGGGATTTGCCGCCCTCAGGGATCACGAAAAAAGAAATTTGCAATTTCAGGTGTTGGGGCGCCCGGCCGGTCGGTGGCCGGGCTGACCCCGGAACTCGGAACTCCGAAACGGTGTCCTTGAAACTTTGCGCGAACCGTCGTTATGGAGGTTGAAGAGATGCAGATGAGCCAGAAAGAAAATCTGCCCGCGGTCGAGATGCCCGAGTGTTCGATCGAGAAGGTATTGTTGAACCAGAAGGCCCTCGTGACCGGTGCGAATTCGGGCATCGGCGAGGCCGTCGCCCTGGCGCTGGGCGCGGCCGGCGCGGACGTGGTCGTCAACTACCTGCGCGGCACCGCGGCCGCCGAGCGCGTGGCTGAGCGCATTCGAGGCTGCGGCAGCCGCGCCTTTGTTCACCGGGCGGATGTTTCCAGCGAAGAGCAGGTGCGCGAGATGTTCCAGCAGATGTTCGCGACCTACGGCACCATCGATATCCTGATCAACAACGCCGGACTGCAGCAGGATGCGCCGTTCGAGGAGATGACCCTGGACCAGTGGAACCGGGTGATCAGCGTCAATCTGACCGGCCAGTTCCTGTGCGCCCGCGCGGCCGTCAGGGAGTTCAAGCGCCGGGGCGTGGTCAGGGAAACATCCTGTGCGGCCGGCAAGATCATCTGCATCAGCTCTGTTCACGAAATAATCCCCTGGGCTGGACACGTGAACTACGCGGCGTCAAAAGGCGGGGTCATGCTGATGATGAAGAGCATTGCCCAGGAGGTTGCGCCTTACCGCATCCGGGTCAACAGCATCGCCCCGGGGGCCATCCGCACCCCGATCAACACGGCGGCCTGGCAAACACCCAAAGCCTATACGGCCCTGATGGAACTGGTGCCGTACAAACGGATCGGCGAGCCGGATGACATCGCCCGGGCGGCCGTGTGGCTGGCTTCGGACCATGCCGATTACATCACCGGCACCAGCCTGATCGTCGATGGCGGAATGACGCTTTATCCCGGGTTTTCCGAGGGGGGATGACGGCGGATTTTCGCGGCGATTTTTCGATTGAGACGCTCGCGGGGCGTGGCCAAAAGCCCTTTGAACCCCTTGGCCGACCGGCTGCGGGATTCTTCGACGAAGTAGTCGAGCAGCGGCAGGTCCGCCGCCACATCACGCCCGCTGCGGCGGGCGGCCTCGAGGCGGGCCAGAACGGCGACGATGCCGAAAAGGTGAAGACTCAGGGTGGTGATGCGGCGCAGCAGGAACTCTTTCGTATAAATCTCCCGGCCGTGGACCAGCAGGCCGGCATGTACCATCAGGGCCGCCCAGAACGCGTTCGCAGCGGCTTCGCTTAGCGCCCGGTCCATGTTTTCCTGGTTGAAGCGCAGCCGCCAGCGACGGCGGCCGAAGAGGCTCTTGAGCAGGTAAGCGATCTGGCCGGCCTTTGACGGGGACGCCGCTTGCAGGCCTTTGGCCAGGCGGCGAATCATGTAGAGCGCCGGATAGATGGAATGGATTTCGGTCGTGCCCTCGAAAATGGTGGTGACCCTGAAGTCGCGCATCCGCATCTCGTAGGGCTGCGTTGCCAGATACCCCGCGCCGCCCGCGACCTGAAGGGCGTCATAGAGGGTGTCCCAGGCCCGGGTCGTGCCGAAGAGCTTGCAGTGCGAACTCTCCATGGCCACCGGCGCCAGCGGGTCTTGGGCCAGCATCGCGGCGGTGAAGTCCGTCATGGCCGCCGCCACGTAGCCGTTGACCGCCGCCCGGACCAACTTTTCCTGGATCAGCTCGAAGGTGCCAATCGCGACGCCGAACTGCCGGCGCGCAGCGGCTCTTTTGGTCATGTCCCGCAGCGATTGCCGCATCGTCCCGGCGGACCCCGCCCCCAATGCCATGCGCCCGTAGTTGAGGATCGTCATGGCAATCTTGAACCCGTCACCCGGCTTTCCCAGAAGGTTTTCGCGCGGCACGCGCACGTCTTTGAAGCCGATGGTGGCGGTGGAACTGGCCTTTAGGCCCATCTTGGCCATGTCTTTGCCGACAGTGACTCCCGGCCAGCCGGTTTCGACGATAAAAGCGCCCATGAATCCGGGTTTGGCCGAGTCCATCTGCGCGAAGGTGGTCAACCCGCCGGCATAGTTGGCATTGGTGATGTAGGATTTCTGGCCGTTGAGGATGTAGTGCCGTCCGTCGGGGGCGAGCACGGCGGTGGTTTCGATGTTTTTGGCATCCGATCCGTGGCGGGGTTCGGTCAGCGCGTAGGAAAATATCATGTCACCGGATGCGGCCGGCTTGAGGTAGCGTTCTTTCTGGGCGTCGGTGCCGAAGAGCACGATGCCCTTGGTCCCGATCGACAGGTGCGCCAGGGAGGTGAAGCCAAGCGAAATGTTGCGGGCCACGATCTCCGCGGTCACGCGCAGGTATTGCTGCAGGCCGAGCCCCAGTCCGCCATACGCCACCGGTATGTTCAGGCCGAAGAAACCGATCTCCTTGAGCCGCTGCAGTGCCGCTTCCGGAATCAGCCCTTTCTCGTCCAGCGTTGCGGCCGGAAAGTCTGAATTGATGTCATTGAAACGACGGATCACCGCCAGCGTTTCCTCATCCGCGGCGCGGTCACGGAAGTGACGCACCCGGTCGAAATCGGGTGCACCGAAGATCGCATCGATCAAAAAGGCGTCATCTTTCATGCCACGTTCCTGTCAATTGGTCACCGCCGATCCGGTGAAGGTGCAACACTATGGCTTTAATATAAAGGTTTTGGCAAGGCCAGAGGTAGGCGGCTGTATAAGTCATACGCCAACGACCGACACCAGCAGCCAAAATCTTAATCTTCAACACTATGGCTTTAAGATGAAGATTTTGGCAAGGCCAGAGGGAGGCGGCTGTATAAGTCATACGCCAACGACCGATAACGCAGCCAAAACCTTCATCTTAAAGCCATAGTAAAATAACCCATCGGGCAACGACTGTAAACACCGCCCGCGGAAAGAAGATTGCGGGGATGGCGGGCGGCTGCTATAGAATTGCGACAGGCCAAAAATTGCGCCTGGGTGCAAAAAAGGCACGATCTGCCGCCGGCGGCGGGCAGGCGGCAGTGACGATAATGGGCGGCGCCGGGGCCGGCGCTGCCGGCGGGCGGTAGAGAGGAGAGGGTATGCCGAAGAAAAAAACAGACAAACTGGCACCGGTCGGAAAGCGAATAAAAAAAGCGCGGACCGCCAAAAAGGTCACCTTCGACCAACTGGCGAACGAAACCGGCTTCTCGATCGACTACCTGAAAGAGATCGAATCCGGAAAGGAGATTCCCCCGGTCGGCGCGCTGCTCCAGATTTCGCGCGCGCTTGAACTCGACGCCGGTTTTCTGCTGCGGGAAGAGGAAGCCAATCTGGAAAAGCGGATCAAGGCGTTCAGCAAACGCACCGAGAATTATGCCTACACGACCTTGACACCCGGGGCCGAGCACAAACACCTCAAGGCCTTCAGGATCACGGTCGACGCGCAGCAGGACCACAAGGGCGTCGGCTACCAGCACGAGGGCGAGGAGCTGGTCTACGTGCTGAAGGGCGACATGGAGATCATCGTCGGCGATCACGTCAACCGGCTCAAAACCGGCGACTCCCTGCACTTCAACTCGGGCGTCCGGCACAAGATGCGCAATGTCGGCCGGGAAAACGCCGACCTGCTCGTCGTGGTCTACAGCCCGTAAGGGCGCCCGCCGATTTGCGGACAACCGCCGCCCGCGGCCCTTCGGGAGTGCGAGCGCGCGCCGTTAGCCTCAGGGAGTCGTGACCGGCTGCCCTGTCTTTCCCGGAACGTTCGGATTGGCGGTCAGGGGGACTCGAAGGCCCCCGGGTAGTAGGTTTCGGGTTCGGTCAACAGCAGCCAGCGGCGTTGCAGGGATATGTCCGCAAAACCGATGTGGGGGACTTCGGCGGCCCGGGCGATGAAGGAATTCTGCCAGGCTTTCAGGGAGGCCGCCGCGCAGGGGGAGTCGACGAGAATGCCGTCGAAGTCGGCCAGCCCGCGCAGGTCCGGGCCCTCCGGCAGTTTCCGCTGGTCCCACCAGAAGACCTGCCGCTGCATGTCACCGGTGAAAATCGGCCGCGGCCGGCGGCTGAGAAGCGTGAAGAGGACGCAGCGGTTGCCGGGTTCCGCAAACAGGAAGCGGTGTTCGAGATCCAGGAAGTGCGGGCGGTTCAATCGAACGGCATCAAGCAGCCGGTCGGTATCGGGAAGCATTCGCGGTTCGATGAAAACGATCTCCAGGGGCGTGAACGGATTGGCGGCGGTCAGGATTTCCAACGCCCGGCCGGTGAAGGCCGCCGCGGTCATGTCGGGGCCGATGAAGACCTGATAGGGATGCGTCAAGTTCCGGGCCAATTCTTCGATGTCGGAAAGCGGCCGCACCGAATTCAGGATCAGCTTCGAGAGTCCCGGACGGGTTCCCGGACGGTCATAGTGGTCCGGGCCCGGCCGATCACCGGGTGCGGGGCGGCGGCGCCAGGAGATGTCCAGGGCCGGCATCGGATACAAATTGACCTCCAGGCGCGCTTCGGCGTAATCGAAGGCCTCCAGCAGGTTTTCCTCTGAAAACGAAGTGGTTGCGATCACCGGGTAGGGCGGCTCCGGTTCGAAAATAAGGCCGAGCGCCTGGCTGCGCGCCCGGAAATCGGTGCCCGGCAAGACGGCCAGCGGAAAGACCTGCACGTCCTGCCGCAGGTCGTTTTCGACGATGAAATCCACCGAGCGTTTGAAGCCGGGCAAATCATCGCCCGGCAGGCCGGCGATCAGGTCGATGGTGGCCGATATGCCGCGCTGCCTGAGCAGCCGCGCGCCCGCCAGGAAGCGGGCGGGATCGGTGGCGCGGTTCATCAGGTCAAGGGCCCGCGGGTTGGTGGTCTGAAGGCCGATTTCGAACCAGCTGAATCCGGCGGCCGCAAATCGATCGGCCAGGGAAGCCTCCAGCCGGTCGGCCCTTATTTCACTGATCAAGGCCAGGCTGCGGGTGCGGTTGGCGCTTTTGATCTTGTCGAGCAGGCCTTCGATTCCGGGGCGGGTATTGAGGGTCGGGTCCAGAAAATAGAGTTCGGAATGTCCGCTGCCGACCGCCCACTTGACGGCGTCAAGCAGCAGGGGCTCGGATTTGAACGTCAACCGGCGGCGGGCCTTGCCGTAGCTGCAGTAGCCGCAATTAAAGGGGCAGCCGCGCTGCGTCTCCAGCAGCACCAGGTCTTCGATGTCGGGCTCCAGCAGCCCCAACCGGTAGGGGCTGGGGCTCGAGCGGAAGAAGGAATCGGCGCCGGCGGCGGCCGCTTTTTTTTGCCAGAGCGCCTTATCTTCCCGAAGTAGCTGCCGGAAGACGGCCTCGCCTTCGCCGTAAACGAGAAAATCGATCGCATCGGATCGCACCAGCCGGTTGTCGGGGGTGACTTCGGGGCCACCGCAGACGACGCGGCAGCCGATGGCCTTTTTAATCTCTGCGGCCAGGTGCAGCGACCGCCGCACGTTCCAGCTGTAGACCGATAAGCCGACGACATCCGGTTTGCGGGACAGGACCTCGCGCAGCAGGGCGGCATCGCCGAGATACGAGACGATGCTCTCGGGCAGGATGTCCACGGACACGCCGGGGATGTCGGCCGCCGCCAGTTTGAGGCAGGCGGCCGCCAGCGGGATGTTTCCGGTTCGTTTGCCGTAGTTCAGGTGCGGAATCGGAAGCTGGAGCAGCAGGGTGCGGAGCATGAGGCATCGCGTGCGAAAACAGAAAGAAGGTTGAGTGGTTCGGGGTTCAGCACAGCCGCTGACTGCATTCAAAGTTCCCCATCCCGGCTTGAGTCACGAGACATTGAGAGGTGTAATTTTAAAGTCGATAACTTCCTCCAACCGGCAAAACCGGCTAAACGGGCCAACGGGCTAAACCGGCTGAACCGACCCAACGGTCTCAACCGGCCAGGGCGCCTCGAACCGAGGCGCTGCGACTAAATCGATCAGCCCGAGGGCCGGCAGCCCGGTTTGGCGTCGAAGCCGCCCGAGCCCTTGGCGATGCCCTGGGCGCGGACGCATCCGGCGGACATCAATTTTTCGATGTCCGGGCAGGCGCACGCGGGGCAGGCCGTGGGGGTATCGGTGGTCGTCAAGGCCAGGTATTCGAAACAGTGGCAGCACCCTTTACACTGGTATTCATAAATCGGCATACGACAGCTCCCTGTTATTGTAAGTTGTATTTTTTGAGGTTATGGTATATCACAATCACCCCTATCACAACCCCATGGGGAGTGAGAATGTGGACCGGCGATCTGTTCAATGGAACCGACGCCGAAACATCTACCGGCCCCGAAGAAGGGCTTTTTTTAATTGAAAGGAACTTTATCATGATGTCCAGAGACCGTTTTTTTGCCGTGGCGATCCTGCTTGCGGCGATCCTGCTCGTTGCCGCCCTTCCGGCCGGAGCGCAGAAAGCCACGGCCGACAAGGCCGCGACCGATAAAACCACACCTGAAAAGGCGGTGCCGGCCAAGGCGGCGACCGTCAATGGTGCCGTGATTGCCGGGGAAACGCTCGAGCGTGAGGTAAAGATGTTCACCGATCGCATGGTGCGCCAGGGCCAACAGGTGCCCGAGGTCCAGGTGCCGGTTCTGAGGAACGAAATTTTAAACAGCCTGATCGACCAGGAACTGCTGTACCAGGAAAGTCAGAAGCAAAAGATCAAGATCGACGCGAAGGCCCTCGATGAAAAATACGAGGAAATCAAGAAGCGCTTCAAGACCGAGCAGGAATTCAAGGATGCCATTGCGAAGATGGGGGTTTCCGAGGCCGAGATCCGGTCACAGCTCGACAAGGGCCTGGCGATAGACGAGCTGCTGAAATCAAAGGTCGTGAAAGACATCCAGGTGAGCGAAGCGGATGCGAAAAAATTTTATGACGAGAATCCCGACCAGTTCAAACAGCCCGAGCAGGTAAAGGCCAGTCATATCCTGATTCAGGTTGCCCCGGATGCCACGGACGAAAAGAAAGCCGAAGCCAAAAAGAAGATCGCCGCCGTTCAGGAAAGGCTGAAAAAAGGCGAGGATTTTGCGGCCGTGGCCCAGGAATCCTCCGAGGGGCCGAGCAAGGGCAAAGGCGGCGACCTGGGCTTTTTTCAACGCGGCCAGATGGACAAGGCCTTCGAAGACGCCGCCTTCACGCTCGAGCCCGGCAAGGTCAGCGACGTGGTGGCGACGCGGTTCGGCTATCACATCATCAAGGTCACCGAAAAGAAGCCCGAGACGACTCTGGCCTTCAACGATGTGAAAGACGACATCGAGCAGCACCTGAAGCAGCAGAAAACGCGTGAAAAGGTGGAGGAATATCTGGACGGTTTGCGCAAGAACGCCAAGATTGACAAATTCATCTGAAGTGCGGGCGGCGGCGTTGCCCGGTAAACGCCCCTGCGGCCGTCACGCTTTGGTTGCGGAGCGGCCCTGACGGGGCTCCCATAAGGTTCGATGGAATGCGTCAGCGGTTCACTAAAGCGGCGCGGCCGAGGCCGGAGACCCCGGCCGCGGTGGCCAACGATGCCGAAGCCCTGCCGAATTATGTGGAGCATAAACTCCTTGAACACATCGGCGGGGCGCCGCTGTTCTCCGAGGACATCCTGTATTCCCCGCGGGCATCCGCGGTCCTTTTCCTCCTCGCACGCAAATCGGCCGGTGATGACGGTGTCGATACCGGGCCGTATCTCATTTTGAACAAACGCTCGCGCCAGGTGGTGCAGCCGGGAGACCTGTGC
>JBAPSB010000015.1:0-1658 GCA_049281435.1 Desulfobacterales bacterium | reverse complement strand
TGCGTCTGAGCCGGAAATCCTTCCTCACCGGCCACTTCCTTAAGGGCATCGATGTCGAGCGATTCCCCGATACCGCAGCCCGTGCAGATATAAACACCGTATTTTTTGTCCATGGTTAAGCCTCCCGCTACTTGTTCACCAGGGTTTGAATCGCCTTGAGGGCCATACCGGTCGCATTCTGATTGGATGTCACCACGTCCAGGGGCTTGTTGGCGCATCCCGCTGCAAACATGCCGCCCTTCTGAAAATCATTGATGATGAATCCGTCGTCGGTATACTTCAGGTCCGCGGATAACTTCACCTTGGCCGCGGTGGGCTGCATGCCTGTTGCGAGGACCACCATTTCGACCGTTTGGTGAATCTTTTCCCCGGTTACAGCATTTTCGGCTACCACGGTGACGTTACCGTTCCCGGCATCGTTGACCTCGGCCACCTTGCCTTTGATGAAGAAGATGTTGGGGTCTTCCTTGATTTTCTGGTAGAACTTCTCATACCGCAAACCGGGCGTCCGCATGTCGATATAAAAGATGTAGATTTTGGTCTCGGGGTACTGCTCGCGCACGTAAGTCGCCTGCTTGAGGGAAGCCATGCAGCAGATATACGAGCAGTAGGGCAAATGGTTTTCGTCGCGCGAGCCGGCGCACTGGACGAAGACCACGCTTTCAGGCCCTTTCTGGTCGGAGGGCCTGTGGATCTTGCCCTTGGTGGGGCCGTTGGGGGCCGCCATGCGTTCCATCATCATGTTGGTTATGATGTTCGCGTGCACGCCGAATCCCAGGTTGGTGATCTTCTTGGCGTCGTAAGGCTCCCAGCCGGTAGCCCAGATAATCGAGCCGACCTTGAGGTCGATCGATTTGGCCGCCATGTCGTAATCGACGGCGTCGTACTTGCAGGAGTCCTTGACCCGCTGCGCGTCTTCGGGCGAATTTTTCACGGCCTTATCGATGACGAAGCGGGCGGGAAAAGACATTTCGGTCGGCAGGTACGCCCCTTTTATTTTTTGCATGCCGAAGTCGAAGGCGCTCTCTATTTCGGTCTGGCAGGCGTCCGTGCACGCCCCGCAGCAGGTGCAGTTTTCATTCACGTAGCGCGGATTCATTTTAACGCCGACGGTATAATCGCCGGGACCGCCGTCGACCTTTTCGATTTCGCTCATCGTGAAGACCTTGATCCGCGGATTGTCTTTGATCCTGCGGAAATTGATCTCCAGGCCGCAGCTCGGTGGGCACAGCTTGGGAAAGTACTGGTTCAGCTGCGCGACGCGTCCGCCCAGATACGGATTTTTCTCAACCAGGAAAACCTCGTACCCCACCTCGGCGGCTTCGAGGGCCGCGGTGAGGCCGCTGATCCCCCCGCCGACAACCATGATGCTTCCGCTCACAGGGGCTGCTCCGTTTTCTGTCATGCTGTCCTCCGTAATAGAAGTTTGGGATGGATAAAAAAATGAAACTTGAAACTTGAAACTTGAAACTTGTCAACGCACAAATAATATATCCCAAGTTTCCAGTTTCAAATTTCAAGTTTCCGGCATTTTACAGCTTCAACTTTCAAGTTTCCGGCATCACCTTCCATTTTTCAAAACGTCCTTGTTCAATAAAAACCTCCAGGCGTCTCCCGACGCCTGGAGGTTTGGTTATTCAGTACCTATACCCAATACG
>JBAPSB010000014.1:0-1500 GCA_049281435.1 Desulfobacterales bacterium | reverse complement strand
ACGAGTACCACGGTCGTGTCGGCAATTCCGAACGCGCACTATCACTTCCTGAATTGGACCAATGCTGCCGGTACCATTGTGAGCACCGTTGCGGACCTGCAGGCGGTCAACGTTACGCAGGACATGGCATTCACCGCCAACTTCGAGATCGACAAATTTGCGGTGACATTCAAAAGCAGCATCTATGGCGGGATCGTCGTAACCGGTACGCCGCCGGTCTACTATGGAGAAGACTACACGGAGTATGTCGATTGGGGCGGCGACTCGAAAGAGGTGACCGCCAAGCTGGAGGACCAGAACCAGTTCAAGGGCTGGCACGGTGACTACACCTCAACCGATTTGACGATCCAGATCACCAATGTCCAGCAGGACATGACCGTCACCTACGATACGGTGCCGGACATCAACGGGTGTTCCACGGACGTATCGTCACCGGACTATTCAAGCGGATTCCAGGCGACTGACTTCAAACGCGTCAATGTCGACGTCGATTCGGGGACCGGTCATATGGTGCTCAATACCGGTAACCAGGCCATCGATCCGAACAACATCGTCATTCCGTTCACCCAGGACGTATACGTCACCTTCCTGTATGAAGGTGCTGGTTTTCAAGATTCGGACTTTGGCTATAAATTCGCCAGCGAGGGCAAGGGCGGAACCAAGCACCAAATTTATGCGAATGTCAACGACAATGACAACAACGGCGTTCTTGACGGTGTGATTGACAGAAACCTAGACGGTGTCATCGACCGTCAGGACAACAAGGTTTTTCTGGGAAGAATCGAGGGCGGCACCGAGATCGTATTTTACCTCGATTCGACCGACAACGGCTGCAGCGGTTGGTGCGGTGATATCTTCTACACCAAGCGCGAGTGGAACGACCACGACCCCCACGCGCGCTGCGCCGGGACAACGACCGGCATTGGTCGACTGGTAAAGCTTTACCAAAACATCGGTGCCGCGGAAGGCGACACCACCTGCTACGGATATGTCGCGGCCTGCGGCACCGGCATTCATGAGCAGGGGTGGTTGAATTCAACTGCCAGGACACGGTTGAACAGCGACTTCGGGTTCAACTTCAGGGCACCGGTGGCGGGTGATCCGGCAGGTTTCAACACCAAGTGTATCGATGAACTCAACGGAACGGCCTCCACGCATGCCATCGTGGGTGCTCCGGACGAAACGCCCTTTGCATGGGTGGTTGCATTTGACGACACCACCATGGATGATCCCGCCAATTCAAATGATTATGACTACAACGACGTGGTCTTTCTGGTCGAGCGCAAGACCGGCGGCATGGCCCAGTTGGAACTGGCAAACGCCATCGTTCCCAACGAGGCCAACGCGTACTTTACGGCGGTGACTTTCGATGTGTGGGATTACCACCCGGGTAGCGCCGAGTGTGCGGGCAAGACCCACACGACCTATTACGTGTCGGCCGAAGGCGGGGTTGCGGGTTCCTGGATCGAAATCACCGAATGGGACAAGGTCAACTCTTCC
>JBAPSB010000013.1:0-48916 GCA_049281435.1 Desulfobacterales bacterium | reverse complement strand
TTCCGGCTTCTTTGAGGGCGCGGGTGATCGGATGCAATACGGCGATGCCCGTGCCGCCACCGACGCAGACCACGTTGCCCACCTTTTCAATTTCGGTCGCTTTGCCGAGCGGACCGATCACGTCCTGGTAGGCGTCGCCGACCTGCAGGCTTTTAAAAAGCGCGGTCGACTTTCCGACAACCATATAGATAATGGTAACCGTGCCTTTTTGCGGATCGGTCTCCGCCATGGTCAGAGGGATGCGCTCACCCTCTTCGCCGGCTTTGAGAATCACGAACTGACCCGGCCGGGCCTTGCGGGCAATCCGCGGGGCCTCGATTTCATTCAAAACGACGGTCCCTTCAGCCATTTCTTCACGTCTCACGATTTTAAACATTCTCAAACCTCTTTCTATTGTCTGGTTGTGTCACATTTCTATTGTCTGGTTGTGTCACAGAACCACCTATAAAAACCGTGCCGATTTTTTTCGCCCCTAATAATAAGCATATGCTCATAACATAACGGCCCTCCAAATACACCTCTTTTTTTACGGAAGATTGAAATTTTCTCCTGTTTTGTGCTAACTATTTGTGGTTTCGATGATTTCGGGGTTGCATGAAAATCTTGGGGTTGAGTTAAACGGTGGTGTCAGCCCCGCGATTGTCATCATCGCCTTGACGCTTCGGCCGTCTTGGCCTTTTTCTAACCGCCCACCACCTCTCATCTCACTTTGAGCGATGCCGTCAATACACGGGCGGTTTTCGGGAACCTGCGGATGAAGATATTCGACAGCCATTGCCACCTCGACGACCGCTGTTACGACCCCGACCGGCAGGCGGTCCTGCAGCGGGCAGCAGATGCCGGGGTTGCCGCCCTGATGATTGTCGGCACCGACCTGTCCAGCTCCGGCAAGGCGGCCCGTCTGGCCGGGGAGCACGGCAGCTGCTGGGCCTCGGTCGGCATGCACCCCCACGACGCTAAGGATGGCAGCGCTGCGGTCATTGCCGACCTGCGCAAACTGGCTCTGGCCGAGAAAGTGCGCGCCTGGGGCGAAATCGGCCTCGATTTCAACCGCATGTTCTCACCGCAGGCCGACCAGGAACGCTGGTTCGTGCGCCAGCTCGAGGTGGCGCGCGAGATGGACCTGGCGTTGATATTTCACGAGCGCGACAGCAACGGCCGGTTCATCGAACTTCTGAACGCCCACGCCGCAGGACCCCTGAGAGGCGTGATTCACTGCTTCGGCGGCAGCCGCGCGGAGCTCGTCCGCTACCTGGATTTAGACCTTTATGTGGGCATTACCGGCATTCTGACGATCAGGCAGCGCGGCGCGTCCCTGCGCGAAATCGTGACCACCATACCAGCCGATCGCCTGCTGGTCGAAACCGATGCCCCTTATCTCACCCCGACGCCCGAAAGAAACCACCACCGCCGCAACGAGCCGGCTTTCGTGCGCTCCGTGCTGCTGAAACTGGCCGAGGTCCGCCGGGAGGATCCTGCCATATTGTCGGAAACCATCTGGAACAACACCTGCCGGTTGTATGGCATTGACCCCTGACCGCCCTCCCCCGCAAGTTTTTGTCTCCCCTGTGAATTCCTCATTTGGCCATCATGTACTGCACCGCTTTTTCAAGCCCGTCGATCGACAGCTCGAACATGGGAAAAATCCGGCCGATCGTGTTCACCGTTTGAGTGTATTTCCACATATCTGCCGGCATCGGGTTGAGCCACACCGCGTGTGAAAAGGTGTCGGCCAGAAATTTGAGGCACTGAATACTAGGTGTTCCGCTCCGGTCCTCGATGTGGATCGACCCGTCGGCGACCATCAATTCGTAGGGAGCCATGCTGGCGTCACCGACGATGAAAAGCCGCGTGAGCGGGTCGGCCGCGGCAAATTCCGCAATCTGTTTCGGCTTGCGATACCGTACCGGATCGGTCCAGAGGGTGCTGTAGATGGTGTTGTGGAAAAAATAGGTCTTCAGGTCTTTGAACTGTGACCGGGCGTAATCGAAAACCGTCTGCACCACGGAGATGTAAGGATCCATCGAATACCCGCCGTTGTCGATCGCGAGAATCACTTTCAGGCGATCCTTCAGGCTGCGCTCGAAAACAATTTCGATTTCACCCGCATTTTTCATCGTTTGATACAGTGTATCATCGATGTTGACCCGATCCTTGGGGCCGGCCGGGATCAAATTGCGCAGCCGCTTCAGAGCCTCTCCCACCATCGGCCGCGTCAACGGGCCGGTGAGTGCGTAGTCGCGGTAGCGGCGGTCCATGGCGACTTTGATGGCCGACTTGTTGCGCGAAACGCCGCCCACCCGCATACCGCCGGGATGATAGCCCGAATGGCCCACGGGCGATGTGCCGCCGGTACCGATCCACTTGCTGCCGCCGTGGTGCTCGCCCGTCTGCTCCTTGAGGCGCTCCTTGAAGTAGTCGATCAGCTCTTGCGGGGTCAGGCGGCTCAACTCGGATTCGTCGATGCCCAGCGCCTGCGCCAGGGCGCGGGGCTCCTTCAGCCACTGGTCGAGCAGGGCCCGGGCGATATCGTCCAGTTCGCTGCCGGTGACATCCGGCAGCTCGGCCCCTTTGAAATGGTGCGCGAAGGCCTGGTCATACAGGTCGAAATAGCGCTCGCTCTTGACGAGGATCGATCGTGAGGCCGTGTAAAAATCGTTGAGGGAATTCACCAGCCCGGTCCGCAGGGCGCGATGGAGAGTCAGGAACGAGGTCGGGCTGACCGGGATCCCGATGTTCTTGAGGGTATAGAAAAAGTCGATGAACATGTGTCAGAACAGCCTTTTCCGGCGGAGCACCTCGTTTGTCCGCTGCAGGTCCTGGCTTTTCTTGAACAAAACCCCGAGATAAGGGATGTCGCCGCCGGCCAACTTCCGGGGGCTGAAATCGGGATCGGCGTTGAGCGCCCGCACCCAGTTGATAAGCTCCCTGGTGGCCGGCTTCTTTTCGATACCCTCCATGTCGCGCAAGCGGTAAAAGGCCGTCATCGCATTTTCCATCAGCTCGTCGTCCAGGTTCGGAAAATGAACGGCAATGATCTTGCGCATCATTTTAGGCTCCGGAAAGGCGATGTGATGAAAGTTGCACCGGCCCAGAAAGGGGTCCGACAGATCTTTTTTGGCGTTGGAGGTGATGATGATAACCGGACGGGTGCGGGCCTGAATGGTCTTGTCGATTTCGATGATGTCGAATTCCATCTGGTCGAGCACATCGAGCATATCGTCCTGAAAATCGGTGTCGGCCTTGTCGATTTCGTCGATCAGAAGGACCATGCGCCTGTCGGCGGTGAAGGCCTGGCCGATTTTCCCCATCCGGATGTAGTCTTCGATATCGCTCACGTTGCGGCTCGAATCTCCGAAACGGCTGTCGTTGAGCCGTGTCAGCGTGTCGTACTGGTAGAGGGCATCGATTAGTTTCATGCTCGATTTGACGTTGAGGACGACCAGCGGCATCTTCAGGCTTTCGGCGATGGCGTGGGCCAGCATCGTCTTGCCGGTACCCGGTTCGCCTTTGAGCAGCAGCGGCATTTCGAGCGCCATGGAAATATTGATGATACTGGCCAGCTCGTCATCGAGAACGTAGCGGGTGGCGCCCGTGAAATGGGCCGAATCTCTTTTTTCAGACATGGAATACCTCACGTGATAAATTCAAAGTTGCCTTTAGAACTCGCTCACAAATAACTGACCATTTTCATTCACCGAAGCCTCCCTTCCGGCTGCCGGTGCCAATTCTCGGAATATCCAGATATTCCTGCGATTTTACACCTTGGCGGATGGGCGCCTCCCTGCCAGAAAATACCAGCTTAGTTATTCGCGAACCCTTAATTGAAGGACGCCCGCACCCGCTCGGACACCGCGCGCGTGAGCTGCAGCACCTTATCCGCCAGTTCAACCGGCAAGGTCCCTGCCCCGCAGCTGGGCGTGATCAGTGATTGCGAGAAAATCCGACGACGGTCGATCCCCAATTCCGCGATCTGCCCCACCTCCTGATACCATTTCTGCGTGAGAGTGGCAGCGCTTTCGCGGACAATATCGTTCTGATCCCCGGTGGGAACAATCCCCCAGGCCAGCATTTTACCGGACGCGAAGAACCGGCGGATCAACTCGGGGTAAAGAAGAAACCGGTCAAAATATGCATATGCATCGAAATTGACGATGTCGGTGGATGACTCCAGGATCAGGGACCAGTCGGTATTCGCGCAGACGTGGATCCCCGCAATGCCGCCGGCCCCGTGAACCGCGGCGATGACCTCGGCCAGGCACGCGGCGACATCCTCCCGGGAAACACTGATGAATTCGGACGTGCCGAAACCCGCCAGAGCGGGCTCATCGATAAATATGATGACCGGGCGCCCGGCCTCGCCCAGGTGGCGGACCTGCCAGGCGGCCTTTTGGGCCAGCAGCTTCACGGCCGCATCCCGCAGCTGGGGATTGTAGAATATGGCCTGGCGTTTTTCGTCGTGGACACCGGTGCAAAAAGTGAACGGTCCGGTCACCTGCCCCTTGACGGCCAGCGGCGCCTGCGGGCGGGTTGCCAGTTGGCCCATCAGCACCGCAAATCCGGGGGCATCATCCGCGCCAAGGGCAAAGCGGGTCCGGTCGATATCGGCCCCGCCGTCGGCCACCGCCATGTACTCCTCGTAAAATGCCAGGACCTCGGCGTCAAATTCCGGTGCCGACGTATCCACATAAAAGCGTTTCCCATCGGTACGAAAGCCCGGAAAACCCGGCAGAAACTGTTGCAGCATGCCTTCCCGGGGGTGAACCGGCAACTGGACCCACAACGGTATTTCCGGCGTATACCGGAAAACCAGTTCGCCGGCGGCGGCATGATCTTCTAACGGGAGACTGCCGATCAGAAGCGACCGGCAGTCCGCTTCGAAATGAGGTGACATAAAAACTTCCCTGATCCTTTCTGCCCTGGTTCGTCGATCTGATGGTTCGTCCTGATCATAGGCCCTAGCCCACAATGAAACAGTGCCTATTCGCGATCTTTTTCAGCAACTTCTGAGTGCCCACGACAACCAGTGAAGAAGGACGACAGGCTATGGCTATCGATCCCGACACCCGGCGCCGGATATGAATGAAAAACGAAATAGCTAACACGAAAGGGCGCCGATGACAAGCTGATTCGAAATGAGTTCATGGGCTTACCCTGACGGCCGACAGCGTGGTTCACCAGTGTACGCACCGGTATCGGCCGGTTTTCCGCTGTGATGACCTTCACTCCTAATGATTGACACGTCCCCCGGCCAATGCTATAGGTGAGCCGGTTGTGATGTCATCCGGTTTTTTTATAAGTTTAACGATTGCAGGCGTTTATTTTTTCAAATCCCACCCACGAGAGACGTAAAAGCACCGGGAATTGGGTTGGTCGAGTCTGTGACGGTGGTATCGCTGCCAGGAAGGCTACAGTGGCTTTTGTGCGGATAAATGCTGTAAAGCTGTAAAAAGGTGATGTGTGGCGGATATTATATCCATCAATGACAAATTGTCCCTGTCCAGGGAAAAAAAGGACACCATCATCCGGAAACAGAAAATTCAAGCCGTCCGAAAGGTGTTTCAGTGCACGCACTGTGCGTTGAAGTGTGAAAAGTGCGGTACCCAAATCAGCCCCGCCCATGGCCCCGACCTGACCTGGGGTCGCGATTCGAAAATACCGTATCGCCTGTGTGAGAGTTGTGCGGAAGAATGCCACGAATACTTCGAAAGGCGCAAAGGCCGCGGTGACTCGGCCAACTATTGGCACAACGAGGCCTGGATCGAAGTTTGGGGCAGGTGGATCGCCTATCAGGAAGCCATCGATCAATATCTCAAAAGCAAGGAATTTCTGCAGCTCTTGCAGGAACTCAAGCAAAAAAGGTCCGACACATAGCAGGAGGGTTGTATGTTTGGAATCGGAATGCCCGAATTGATTATTATCCTGGTGATCATCCTGATCATTTTCGGAGCCGGAAAACTGCCGGAAATCGGTTCCGGCGTGGGCAAGGCCATCCGGAACTTCAAAGGTGCCACCAAAGAGGACGACGTGCCGAAGGAACCCGAAAAAATCGAAGACAAAAAAGACGCCTGAAAACTCATGGCGCAGCAGCATCGGCTATTCCCATGACCGATCGATCGCCAAGGGCAGTCTGTTTCGATACTGCCCTTCGCCCCGCCTCGACGCCTACCCTTGATTTATCCGCCAACTATCAGGTATTACCGACCACAGGTGCCATTTGTCGGTCAGCCGCTGCCTGGCCTGGCGGATACAAGCTTTGATATATGATTTTGGCAAGTTCCTTTGGCCTGCGGCCTAAAAACTTTACGATATAAAGGACATAGCGCTTCAGAAGGGGATATCATCGTCCTTCGAATCCATGTAGGGGGGCTCTGAATCGGGCAGCGGCGGCCCACCGTAGGCCTCGCGCGGCCGGGAGGCTTCCTTGGGACCCAGGAACTGTACCTCGTTGGCCACGATTTCGGTCGTATAGCGCTTGTTGCCGTCCTTGTCCTGCCAATCGCGGGTTTGCAGGCGCCCTTCGATATAAACCTGGCTGCCCTTCGACAGATACTGACCACAGATTTCACCGAGCTTGCGCCAGGCGACGATGCGGTGCCACTCCGTGCGTTCTTTCTTCTCGCCGCTGCCCTTGTCGGTCCATTCCATGGAGGTTGCAATCGAAAAGGACGCAACGGCGGTGCCGTCCGGCGTGTAACGCACCTCCGGATCGCGCCCCAAATTGCCGATCAGGATAACTTTGTTGATTCCTCTGGCCATGTGTCCGTACCTCCTTGCTCGTGTTTTGCCGTTTGCTGCATCGACGTTGTGATACTGAATCCACAGGTTAAAGTCAATGCAGGATGAGACGCCGGCGACCTGATTTGCAAAAATACCTTTTGGTGATCGGGTTCACGGCACATTCGACCGCCTCTAATCGACCGGACCTTTGGGCTAATGAAGGCTGAAAAAATCGGCATCGAACCCGACAAGCGAGCGCCGGCATTTGAAAAACGCGTCAAACGCCGCGTCGTCGCCCGCCCGCTGGAATTTTTCGCCGGCACGAGCCCCGGCCTGGAGGAACTGTGCCTGGCCGAGCTTCAAGCCCTGTCTTTGGCCGGCCCCGCGGTCGCTGCGACCGAGGGGGGAATCCTCTTTAACGGGCGCCTGCATGACGGATTTCTGGCGAACCTGTGCCTGTGCACGGCAAACCGGGTCCTCATGCGGATCGGCACCTTCGGGGCATCCAATTTTCACACGCTCGACAAAAAACTGGCTACGATTCCCTGGGAACTCTACCTGCACCCAGGCCAATCACTTCGATTCGATGTTGCCACTCACCGCTCGCGCCTGTATCACGGCGCTGCCGTAGCCGACAGATGTGAAAAAGTCATACGGGCCCGGTTATCCGAAACGGGCGTGCACCCGGGGCCGCAAGAGGGCGCAGCCGTCGGCCAACGGATTTTTATCCGCGTGGTCGATGACCACTTTACCGTTTCGCTGGACAGCAGCGGGAAAAGCCTCTACCGGCGCGGGTTGAAAAGCAGAGTGACCGCCGCCCCGCTCAGAGAGACGATGGCAGCCGCCCTTTTAAGCCTGGCCGGATACACCCCGGCTGAAACTCTGGTCGATCCGCTGTGCGGTTCCGGTTCATTTTCGCTCGAAGCCGCGCTACGGGCGCACCACATCCCGGCCGGCTGGTTCAGAGAGTTCGCCTTTTTTGGCTGGCCGGCCTTCGCCCTCACCCGCGGGCGCTGGAAACACTTGAAGGAAACCCTGGCGGCCCGAATCGTGAAAATTGCCCCTGCCGCCATTTTCGCGGCCGACATCGATCCGGCGGCGTGCAGGTCCCTTGAGGAAAATGCAGCGGCTTGCGGTCTGTCGGCGACAATTGCGGTAGCCAACCGTGATTTTTTCGAATTGACGCCCCGGGAACTCGGCGTCGCTCCCGGCTTGCTCGTCATGAACCCGCCATTCGGGCGGCGGATCGGGTCCCGCAATCAAAGCGATGCCTTCTTTAAATCTCTGTGCGACCGACTGGAAACCGTATGGCGCGGGTGGCGGGTGGCCCTGGTCGTGCCTCGAAAAAGCCTGCTGAAACTGATCCCCTTCCCCGTGCACATCCAGGAAGTCCGTCACGGCGGCCTCAGGCTTTTTCTCACCACCGGACGTTCCACTGTAGTAAACAAATGAGGATAGGCTGCGGCGACAATGAAAGCCAGCGCAAATCCTGCCGTGACCGGAATCGATGCGGCATCCTCAACCGCGGCCGGCTTGACAAAGACGGTTCAAGTGGTAAATTGTGGACAAAAAATCGAGGTGCCAGATGAAAGTTTTGATTACCGGGGGATCTGGTTTCATCGGCTCGGCCATTACCAGAGATTTCCTGGATAAGGGGCATCATGTCGTTGTGACCGGCACCTCCCCCCACCCCGAAAATGGGAATCACGACAGATATCGATACCTCCAGGCGGATACCACTCACGAAGGGCCCTGGCAGGCGGAACTCGAAAATGTCGATGGGGTCATCAACCTTGCCGGCCGCAACCTGTTCGGCCGCTGGACGA
This sequence comes from Desulfobacterales bacterium, assembly GCA_049281435.1. GTDB lineage: Bacteria > Desulfobacterota > Desulfobacteria > Desulfobacterales > SG8-13 > JARFQH01. The sequence goes on along the minus strand of JBAPSB010000013.1, from coordinate 40,370 downwards.
AACGCTACAAGAAAGAGATCTACGACAGCCGGATCCTGACCACCCGCAATGTCGTGGACGCCCTGGCCGTCCACCGCGGGACCTTCCTGTGCAGCACCTCGGCCGTCGGCTACTACGGCGACAGAGACGAGGATATCCTGACCGAATCGGAGCCCGCCGGACAGGGCTTCCTGGCAGAGGTCGGCCGGGACTGGGAAGAAGAGGCCATGCGAGCCGAGGAGCATGGCATCCGGACCGTCATCATGCGTTTCGGAATCGTGCTGGGCGAGGGCGGCGGGGCGCTGGAAAAAATGGTGCCGGCCTTCCGGATGTGGGCCGGCGGGCCGCTGGGCGACGGCCGCCAGTGGTTCCCCTGGATTCATTTGCAGGATCTCGTGGCGGCCTGTTCTTATGTTGTCGATGATCAGCAATTGAAAGGGGCCTTTAATTTCTGTTCGCCCAACCCGGTCCGCAACCGGGAACTGGCCAAGACCCTGGGCCGGGTGCTGGGTGTGCCCGCCGTGGTGCCGGCACCCAAGCTCATGCTGCGATTGGCCCTGGGGAAAGTCGCAACGGCCCTGTTCGACAGTCTGCGCGTCATTCCCGCCAACCTGCAACGCAGCGGGTTCGACTTCAGGTATCCCGATCTGGAAGAGGCCCTCCGGCAAGTCGTCCACTGACAGGCCCCGGCACCAGCCATTTCCCTTGCTGCCGCTCGAATGCCTTAACAGAGCATCGGCGAATACGTGTCCGCTGAATTCGAGACCAGATGCCTTTTGCCGCCCAGGTGGTTGGGGCCTTGCTGCGCCGCAAGCCGGGGTGACGACACTTGGTCCTGAAGCCGGCCGGCAATTGCGACAAGGCGCCGTTGAGGGGAGTTAATCAAGAGAGAGGAAGATATCCGCATGCGGTTTGGCGAACTCGAAGAAAACGGGCGCAACTTTCTATTGAGCGTTTACAAACAGACAAAAGGCGATCCGGCCGCGGTGGTTTCGATGTACGCCGTCGGCTCCGAGTTGGGCTTGGACCGCAGCGCGGCATCGCACCTGGCGGAAGACCTGATGGGCTGGATGCTGCTGGAAGTCCGCAGCCTGTCGGGCGGTGTCGGCATCACCCCCGGCGCGCTCGAGGAAATCGAGGCGTCGGAATTCAGCGAATCCGGTGCGCGGGAAAACTCGGCCCGCCTCGGGAGCGAGCCGGTGATCACCGGTGAGGTCCGGCAGGCCGTCGAACGGGTGACGGCCGCCCTCAAACAGCAAATCGGCAGTATCGGCTTGTCTTACGATGGGCTGGCGGAGGTGATGGCCGACGTGAAGACCATCGAGGCCCAGCTTGACTCCTCGCGCCCGAAAACAGCCATCGTGCGCGCCTGCCTGGGTTCGCTCAAAGCCGTGTTTGCGGAGGCCGGCGCGCGGGACTGCACCGGACTGGTGTCCGAATTGCTGGGAGAGTAGGGGTATGTCCGGAAAAAAACTGACCCTTGTTTCCTGGAACGTCAACGGTCTGCGGGCCGCGATGAAAAAGATTTTATCGAAAACGACATTTACGGCTCCGATCACTGCCCGATCGGCCCTGTGATCGAGATGTGACGGGCGTCAACCACACGGAGACATGCAAGATGCAGATGGAATTCGAACCGATCCACCTCGAACGGCAGGAACCCTACCATGAAGCCCTGGCGCAGTGTTCCCAGAAATCGAGTGACTACAGCTTTTCGAATCTTTTCGGGTGGGCGGACGAATACGGCCTGACGTGGGCCTGGCACGGCAATCTCGTCTGGATCCACCAGGCCAAGCCGCAACCGCGGCTCTGGGCGCCGATCGGCCCGTGGGAGACGATCGACTGGAGCGATGTCTTCAAAACCTGCTGCGAATCCGGTACCCGGTTCATGCGCGTACCCGAAACGCTGACCCGGCTGTGGCAAAAGAAATTGGGTGAGCGGATCGACATCGAAGAAGACCGCGATCACTGGGACTATCTTTACGACATAAACGAGATGGTGGAGTTAAAGGGCAACCGGTTTCACAAGAAGAAAAACCTGCTCAAACAGTTCATCAAAAAATACGACTACCGCTACGAAAACTTCAGCCCGGCCATGATCGAACCGGCCATGGCCATGCAGGCCGACTGGTGCAACTGGCGCGACTGTGAGTCCTCGGAGGTCCTTTCGGCCGAAAACCGCGCGGTCTTCAAAGTTCTCATGCACTGGAGCGACCTGGTCGGCCTGACCGGCGGGGTGCTCGTCGTGGAAGAGATCATCGTCGCCTACACTCTGGCCGAGAAGATGGACAGCGCGTCGGTCGTGATTCACTACGAAAAAGGCTGCCCCGACTACAAGGGCGTCTACCAGGCGATCAACCAGATGTTTCTGGAAAGCCTTCCGGATCACTTCAAGATCGTCAACCGCGAGCAGGACCTCGGCGAAGAGGGCCTGCGGCAGGCCAAGATGTCTTACAATCCGTCGGGATTCTTAAAGAAATATCGGGTCACGGTCAAATAAGAAATTATAATTGTAGGGGCGAAAAATTTTTTGCCCCTACGATGCCAAAAAAGCGCACAACGATAATTGGATCTCTTCAGATCGTCTCGACCAGAAGCCTGTTCAATTCTTCCAGCTTTATCTTTTCGACAACCGCCTCGCCGATGCCGCGCAGCAGCACGAAATGAACGCTGTCGCTCTCGCGCTTCTTGTCTTTGCGAACGGCGGCGATCAGATCCGCCGGATCGGCCGCACACCGCAGCGGCAGCTTGAGGCTGGCAAGCAGTTGCTTGATTCGAACCGCATCGCAAGCCCCGAGCAGGCCTTTGCGAGCTGAAATATCGACCGCGATCGCCATGCCGATGCTGACGGCCTCGCCGTGGGAGATGCGCAGAAGATGCTCGGCCGCATGGCCGAAGGTGTGACCGAAGTTGAGCAGGCGCCGCAGGCCACCCTCTTTTTCATCCTGGTTGACGATCGCGGACTTGATCGCCACCGAATCGGACACCATCCGCTCCACCGCCCCTTCTTCCAGTTCCTGGATTCGCCCGCCGTTTTTCTCCAGATAGGCAAACAGATCGGCATCCCTTATCAAGGCGTGCTTGACGACCTCCGCCAGGCCGCAGAGAATTTCTTTCAGGGGCAGGGTTTTCAGCAGCACCGGATCGCATATCACGAAGCGGGGCTGGCTGAAAGTTCCCACCAGGTTTTTATACCCGCCGAAATTAACGCCGTTTTTTCCGCCGACGCTGGCATCCACCTGTGCCAGCAGGCTCGAAGCCACATACCCGCAGTGCAGGCCGCGCATGAAGGTCGCCGCCGCAAAACCGGCAATATCGCAGACGACCCCGCCACCGATGCCGACGATAAATGTGGTGCGGTCCGCTTCCAGTTCGAGGAGTCGGGCGTAGATCGTCTCGACGGTCGCAAGAGATTTGGTGGGCTCGCCGGGGGCAAGGGAAATCACGGGCGCCGGCGGAAACCGATCGGCGTAATACCGCTCGACATTGCGGTCGGTGATGATGATCGCTTTTCCAGCGGGCAAATGCTGCGCCAGGTTGCGCAGCGGCTCGCCGACCAGGATCGTGGAGGTGCCGGTGGCACCGGATATCGTATAGGTTTTCATGGCGCCCGAATTCGGTCTGGCTTGTGGCCTTGATTGACGAAAATACTGAGAGCGGGTATTTTTGCCGCCCATCCGCTGTGTTTCCCGGATCCCCGCCGAAAGCGGCGTTTTTTCCAACGTCTAAGCGCGGAAGCCAGAAAAAAACACCCGACTTCCCACTATTCGTGAAACACCTCGCAAATCGCCCGCACCTGCCGGCAGAGCTGCTGGAACTGCTCCGGATAAAGGGACTGTGCGCCGTCACTCAGAGCCTCGTCCGGCGCATGGTGGACCTCCACCATCAATCCCTGGGCACCGACGGCCGCCGCTGCGCGGCTCAACGGGATCACCTGGTCCCGACGGCCGGCCGCATGGCTGGGGTCGATGACAATCGGCAGATGGCTTTCCTTGCGTATCACGGGAACCGCCGAAAGATCCAGGGTGTTGCGGCTGTGATGGGCAAACGTGCGGACGCCCCGCTCGCAAAGGATTACCTGGCTGTTGCCGCCCTCGAGGATGTATTCGGCCGCCATCAGCCACTCGTCGATAGTGGCGGCCATCCCCCTTTTGAGAAAGATCGGCTTGCGGGCGTGACCGGCCCGCCGCAGGAGGGAGAAATTCTGCATGTTGCGGGTGCCGATCTGAATCATGTCGGCATATTCTTCCACCAGGTCGAACGTGTGGTCGTCCATCACTTCGGTCACGACCGGCATTCCGGTATCCTCCCGGACGCGCGCCAGGATCTTCAACCCTTCTTCACCGAGTCCCTGAAACGAATACGGGGAGGTACGGGGTTTGAAAGCCCCGCCCCTGAAAAGACGGGCGCCGCTTTTCTTGACCAACCGGGCGATGGTCAGCGCCTGCTGTTCGCTTTCAATTGCACAGGGTCCGGCGATGATGGTGAAGTGACCGCTGCCGATGGTCACATCGCCCACGGACACCAGGGTGTCTTCGTGCTGAAACTCCCGGCTGACCAGCTTGTAGGGCCGGGTGACCGGCACGACGTCCTTGACGCCCGCATAGCCCAGGAACAGCGAGGTATCGACCGCCCCCTTGTTGTACAGGACCCCGATGGAAACCCGGTCCCCGCCCGGAATCGGGCGGGCGGTGTAGCCCTTGGCCTCGACTGCGGCGACGACGGCCTTGATCTGCTCCTCAGTTGCCTTTTTATCCATGACGATTAACATGCTTGCCCCCTTGCGTGCTTAACATTGACGGGTTGATGTAAATGGATCCGTGCTGAATCAAGTGTCCAGTTTCACTTGGCGGGTGGCCGCCTTGTAGTCCCGGACCTGCGCGGCCATGCGATCCACCAGGTCGGGCCGTTCGAGGTTGTCTTCGATGGTGCGCTCGAATGCGCTGCCGATGACCACCCCATCGGCGACGGCGGCAACCGCGGCCACATCTTTGGCCGTCGATATGCCGAATCCGACGCAGATCGGCAGCGGGGTCACGGACCGCAGATCGGCCGCCTTGCGGGTAATGTCGGCGGTGTTCAACCCGTCGCTGCCCGTCACGCCGGTCTTGGAGACGAGATACAGAAACCCTGAACCCGCGGCGGCGATGCGGCGCATGCGCTCCGGCGGCGTGGTCGGCGCTATCAGCCGGATCAGGTGCAGGTCGTTGCCACCGCGGCGGTCGGTGAATTCGGCCGACTCCTCGGGCGGCAGATCGACCACCAGCACGCCGTCGGCGCCGGCCGCGGCGGCATCGCGGTAAAAACTTTCCCGGCCGTAGCGCAGGATGGGGTTGTAATAGCTGAAGAGGACGATCGGCACGCCGTAACGCTCGCGCAGGCGGCGGGTGGCGTCGAAGGCCCACTTCAAACTGGCCCCGCTGGCGAGCGCCCGGGCCGATGAGCGCTGGATGACCGGGCCGTCGGCGGTCGGATCCGAAAAGGGAACGCCCAGCTCCAGGACATCCACGCCGGCCCGGCACATGGCATCGAGAATCTCAAGCGATGCGTCCGGATGCGGGTCGCCGGCCGTGACAAAGCCCACCAGCGCGCTTTCATTTTTGTGCTTCAACCTGTTGAAGGTCTCGTCGATGCGATTCATCTTATTCTCGCTCCTTTTCGGGTCTTGGCGCCTTAGCGGCTCTTTTCTCCTCTTCAAATTGGGAGAACACGATGCCCAGGTCCTTGTCGCCCCGTCCGGAGAGATTGACCACGATCACCTTTTCGGGGGACAGGTGCGGGGCGATGTGCATGGCATGGGCCACCGCGTGCGAACTCTCCAGGGCCGGAATGATCCCCTCCAGGAGACAAAGGGTCTTGAAGGCCTTAAGGGCCTGCCGGTCGTCGATTGCCGCGTAGCGGGCACGGCCGATGTCCTTTAAAAATGCGTGTTCCGGCCCGACCCCCGGATAGTCGAGTCCGGCCGATATGGAATGGGCTTCGATGATCTGGCCGTCCCGGTCCTGGAGCAGGTAGGACTTGGATCCGTGCAGCACGCCGACCGACCCCTGGCCGAGGGTCGCCGCGTGCTTGCCGCTCTCGATCCCCTTGCCGGCGGCCTCCACGCCGATCATCTCGACCGGATCGTCCAGAAACGGATAAAAGAGCCCCATGGCGTTGCTGCCGCCGCCGACGCACGCCACCAGCATATCGGGCAGCCGGCCGGTCTGCTTCAGGATCTGGCGCCGGGCTTCATTTCCGATAACGCATTGAAAGTCGCGCACCATCGCCGGATAGGGATGCGGCCCGGCCACCGAACCGATGACGTAAAACGTGTCGGCCACCTCGCCCGACCAGAACCGCATGGCCTCGTTCATGGCATCCTTCAAGGTGCCGCTGCCGCTGCCGACCGGCTGCACTTCGGCGCCGAGCAGTTTCATGCGCTGCACGTTGGCCGCCTGGCGCTCGATGTCCTCGGTGCCCATGAAAATCCGGCAGTGCATGCCGAACAGGGCCGCCACGGTAGCCGTCGCCACGCCGTGCTGCCCGGCCCCGGTCTCGGCGATCAGCTTGCGCTTGCCCATCCACTTGGCCAGAAGGGCCTGCCCCAGGGTGTTGTTGATTTTGTGGGCCCCGGTGTGGGCCAGGTCTTCGCGTTTGAGGTAGATCGCCGCGCCTTTGAGGGACTCGGTCAGCCGGCCGGCGCGATAAAGGGGCGTCGGCCGGCCGGCATAATCGCCCAGCAGGCGGTGAAACTCCCGCTTGAAAGCGTCCTGAACCGTGATCGCCTGGTAGGCGTCTTCCAGCTCGAGAATGGCCGGCATGAGCGTCTCGGCGACATAGCGGCCGCCAAATTGTCCGAAGTGTCCGTCGGCGTCCGGACGGGGTGCTGCCTGTGTCATTGAAAAATCCTCCTTGCCTTCTGGTTGGCACCGGTTGGGGCCGTGCCCCGAACGGCGGCGAGAAAAGCCTTTATCCGGTCCAGGTCCTTTATACCCGGCGCCGTTTCCACGCCCGAGCTGACATCCACGGCATCCGGCTGCCCGAGTGAAATGGCCCGATCGACGTTGGCCGGTGACAAGCCGCCGGCAATGATCAGCGGTTTGTCAGTTTGAATCCGGCGCGTGGCGGACCAGTCCCAGGTGCGGGCGTTGCCGCCCGGCAGGCGGCCCCGGCCGCATTCGACCAGAAAGGCCGTGGGATCATAGACGTCGGTACGATCGAAAGTGGGTTCTCCTGCCTGAAATAGCCCCTTGATGACGGTCAGGCCGGCGTGCTTCAGCCGCGTGATGTCTGCGGGCGGCTCCTGCCCGTGCAGCTGAACGGCCGTCAGGTGGCAGCGGCGCACTTTTTCCATGATGACATCTGAAGCTTCGTCCACGAAAACCCCCACGACCGCGACCTTTCCCGCCACGGCCGCCGCGATCTCGGCCGCCCGGCTATCGGAGACGAAACGCGGGCTTTTGGCGTAAAACACCAGCCCCACGGCATCGATTCCGAGCGCGGCGCAGGCTTGGGCCGTTTTCGCTTCCGTCAGGCCGCAAACTTTGATCTGAATTCTCTTCACTTTCACCTGTCTCCCAGGAACTGCCGCAGCCTCGCCTGCGTATCTTCGGCCCGGACGAGGCTCTCGCCGATAAGAAAGTTGAATATTCCGGCCGCGCGGATTTGAAGGACATCTTGCCGGCTGCGGATTCCGCTTTCGGCCACCCCGACCCGCTGCGGCCCGAAGCGCCGCGCCAGGGTGATCGACGTGGCGATGTCGGTTTTAAAGATTTCGAGATTGCGGTTGTTGACCCCGATCAGCCGGGCGCCGGCCTCTGAGGCACGATCGAACTCTTCCACGGAGTGGACCTCGACCAGGGCATCCACCCGCAGCTCGCGGGCAAGGGCAAAATACTCCTTGAGCTGCCGGGCCGACAGAATGCGCACGATCAGAAGAATGGCATCCGCACCGGCGGCCACGGATTCGAAGACCTGGTAGGAAGAGATGATGAAGTCTTTCCGCAACACCGGCAGGCGGGCCGCCGCGCGGGCCCGGTGCAGGTCGCCGATGCTGCCGCGAAAAAATTCTGCGTCCGTGAGGACCGACAGGGCTGCGGCCCCGGCCGACTCGTATCGGCGGGCGTATTCGGCCGGATCGAGATCTTCTCTGATGACGCCTTTCGAGGGCGAGGCCCGCTTGATCTCGGCGATGATGTTGACCCCGTGCGGACCCGGCTGCCTGAGGGCTGCCAAAAAAGGCCGCACATCGGTTCTGGCCCTGGCCCTTTGCTCTAAATCGGCCGCCGGGACCGTCATTTTCGCCGCGGCGACCTCGGCTTTCTTCTGCGCCACGATGCGCTCGAGGATGTTGCCGCCCATCACCCGTTTTCCTTGGTGAAGGCCACCAGGGCCGCCAGTTTGGCGGCAGCAGCCCCCGAGTCGAGGGCCTCTTCGGCCAACCGGATTCCGGCCGTGAGATCCGGGGCCTTGCCGGCCGCCACCAAAGCGGCCGCGCTGTTGAGCAGGACCACATTGCGCCGCGCGCCCTTTTCGCCGGCCAGGATCCGGCGGGTGATCTCGGCGTTTTGCGCCGGCTGTCCGCCGGCCATCTCGCGCGGGTCGGCTGCTTCACCGAAGAACTGTTCCGGCGAAATGTCGTAGGTGCGGATCTGGTTGTCGCCGAGTTCCGAGATGCGTGTCGGCGCGCAGACGGAAATTTCATCCAGCCCGTCGTGACCATGGACGACAAACGCCCGGCGGCTGCCGAGCATCTTGAGCGCGCGGGCGAACATCTCGGTCAACTGCGGCACGTAAACCCCCAACAGTTGGCAATTGGCGCCGGCCGGATTGGTCAGCGGCCCCAGCATGTTGAAAATACTTCGCAGGCCGACCTCTTTTCTGGCCGCGGCGGCGTATTTCATCGCCCCGTGAAACAGGGGCGCAAACAGGAACGCAATTCCGATCGCGGAAAGCGCTTCCTCGACGATCTCGGAGTTGACGTTCAGGTTGACGCCCAGGGCTTCGAGCAAATCGGCGCTGCCGCACTGGCTGGAAACACTGCGGTTGCCGTGTTTGGCAACCGTCACCCCGCAGCCGGCCACGACAAAAGCGGTCGTGGTGGAAATATTGAAGGTGTGGGCCCCGTCGCCGCCGGTACCGCAGGTGTCCACCACGGTGGCGGCCGGAACCTCTACCCGCAAAGCCTTGCGGCGCATGGCCCGGGCCGCGCCGGCCAATTCCTCGAAGGTTTCGCCTTTTGTGGCCAGGGCGCCCATGAACGCGCCGATCTGGGCGCTGGTGATCTCGCCCGAGAAAATGTCCGTGATCATTTGCGACATCTCGGACTGGTCCAGGTCCTGGCGCCTGACGATTTTTTGCAAATACTCCCGAAACATGCTGTTCTTCTCCTTTACTGGTCTTTAGCGGTGCTGTTCAGAAAATTCCGCAACAACCTCTTTCCCACCGGCGTCATGATCGATTCGGGATGATACTGGATCCCCTCGACCGGGTGCTGCCGGTGGCGGATGCCCATTATTTCGCCGTCGTCGGCCTCGGCGGTGATCTCCAGGCACTCGGGCAGGTCTTCTCTCTGGACGGCCAGCGAGTGATAGCGCATAGCGCTGATCGGGCTGGCAACACCCTGGTAGATGGCTTTGCCGTCGGTGCGAATGCGCGATGTCTTGCCGTGCATCAACCGCTTGGCCGGGACCACCTTGCCGCCGAAAGCGATGGCAATGCTCTGATGGCCGAGGCATACGCCAAGGATCGGCTTGCTGCCCGAAAACTGCCGTATCACCGGCAGAGATATCCCGGCCGACTCCGGCCGGCCCGGCCCCGGGGAAATGACGATCCCCGCGGGATCGAGCCGCTCGATCTCCGGCAGCGTGATGGCGTCGTTGCGAAACACCTCCACCGCGGTGCCGAGAACCTTCAGATACTGCACCAGGTTGTAAGTGAACGAATCATAGTTGTCGATGAGCACGATCATGGGGAGACTCCAAATGTTAGGTCGGTTAGCCCGTTGGCCGGTTGGCCCGTTAGCCGGTTCGCCCGTTGACCCGTTGGTTTGTCCGTTTGCCTGTTAACATCGATCAACGGGCAGACGGGCGAACCGGCCAACTGCTTTGCTGCCTGTTAAGCCTTGAAACCTTAAACCCTGAACCGATCAGTTTACCTTCTCTCAAGCATTTCCAACGCCTTTTGGATCGCCATGGCCTTGTTGACGGTTTCCACGCGTTCGCGCTCCGGATCGGAGTCGGCGACGATGCCGGCGCCGGCCCGCACCGTCAGGTGACCATCGGTGATGCAGGCGGTCCGGATGGTGATGGCCATGTCCAGGTTTCCGCTGAAGGACACGTAACCAACGCCGCCGCCGTAAGGCCCGCGCGGCTGATCTTCCATTTCGGCGATGATCTCCATGGCGCGCACCTTCGGGGCACCGGACAGCGTGCCGGTCGGAAAAGCCGCCGCGATAAGGTCCCACGCATCGCGGCCATCCTGCAGGTCACAGCAGATGTTCGACACCAGGTGCATGACATGCGAGTAGCGCTCCACGACCATTAAATCCGTCACCTGAACCGTGCCGGTTTCCGCCACCCGCCCCAGGTCGTTGCGCCCCAGGTCCACGAGCATCAGGTGTTCGGCCCGTTCTTTCTCGTCCTTGAGCAGTTCATCGGCCAGGGCCCGGTCCTCCTGCTCCGTTCGCCCGCGCGGCCGCGTTCCGGCAATCGGCCGCAGGGTGGCGACCCGGTTCTCCAGGCGCACCATCGTCTCCGGGGACGAGCCGATCAGGGCGGTCCGGCCCAGGTGAACGAAGAAGAGGTAGGGCGACGGGTTGATGTAGCGCTGGGCCCGGTAAAGCGTCAGCAGGTCCGGTGCCGGCGTGCAGCCGAAGGGCTGGGAAATGACGGCCTGGATGATGTCGCCGGCCTGGATGTGGTCCTTGACCTTTGCAACCTGCCGGCGGAACGTGTCCGGTGCCTGGCGGGCGGTCAGGCGGCAGCTCTCCCCGGCCGGCGCTGGTTCCGCATCCGGCGCCGGCCGCGCGATCCGCTCGGCCAGCACCTCGATTCTCTCGACGCCGGTGCGATACGCCGCCGCCGCGTCGGAAGCATCGTCGAGACAGGTGATCGCCACCAGCACCAGGGTGTTGGCGATGTTGTCGAATATCAGCACATCGTCGGGAATCATGAAATGTGCCAGCGGCTCTTCATCCGGCAGCCGATTGGGAATGGCCTCGATGAAAGAGACCATCTCGTAGGTCAGGTAGCCGACCAGGCCGCCCCAGAAACGCGGCAGCTCGGGCATTACCGCCGGACGATAAGCGCTCATGAATTTACGCAGGAAACCGAGCGGGTCGCCCTCGTGCGCAAACTTTTCGGTCGATCCGTTGCGCTCGATTTCGACGTGCCGCCGAAAGACCCGCACCTGGCAGCTGGACGAGGCCCCGAGGAAACTGTAACGCCCCCAGCGCTCTCCGCCCTCCATGCTTTCGAGCAGGAACACCGGACCGGCATCACGGTAGATCTTGCGCATGATGGTCACGGGCGTTTCCATGTCCGCCAGGATTTCGAGGCACACCGGTATCACGTTGCTGGTTCGAGCCAGCGCTGCAAATTCGTTTTCGTCGGGAAATTGGCGCAGTCGCATCGGGGGTGCCTCTCTCACATGATAAATTGTTGGGTTAACTCAAATAAAAAGGGCCGTTGGCGTGACCCGCGGCCCTTTTTGACATAAAAAAAACCGCGGGAGCTTCAGGCTGCCCACGGTTTTGGTTTTTTCAGTTGGTTTTCAGGCTTATGATCTCCCGCCGGCAAGCCCTGGTATAAAGGCCCACCACCACCAGCATCCGCGGTCGGTTTTTGTCTTGCTTGTCATAGTGGAAACGCTTCGCATGGTTTTTCCTCGAAAATTTGACGCATGCTAACGGATTGTTCCTCAAGCTGTCAAGATATTTTTTCCTTTCGCAAAATTTTATGAATTGGACACTCAGAAGGGCCAAAAAAAGATCGCGGATGGACTCTATCTCTTGCGAACACAAACACGCTTTGGATCTGCTGGTATGTCAACGGTGCCCATTGACAAGTATGCACATGTACTGCATATTTATGCGTATGAGAACAACACTTAACATAGATGACGCACTATTGGAAAGGGCATCCCGGCTGACTGGCATCAAGGAGAAAACTGCTTTGGTACGACTTGGTTTAGAAACATTAATAGCGCGTGAAAGCAGCAAGCGACTGGCCAAACTGGGCGGAACCGAAAATAGCCTTCGCTCCATTCCAAGAACGACAAGAGTAAATATGCACTAACCATCCCGAGATTTTCTTCTTATTATCTACTCCGCGGCCGGTGTTTCTTCCCCTTCGCTTTCGGGCGCTTCGGTGTCAGCACTTCCTTCTGTTTTCACGGCGTTTTTTTCCAGCTTGCGCTGTCTCTTTTCTTCTTTCTTTTTTTTCTTTGCCAGTTCTTTCTGGCGTTTGTTGAATTGAAAATTCGACCTTGCCATTGGATTACCTCCTCGGGTTTTATTCTCGGATTATGACAGTATAAAAGTTTATACGCCGCTGCCGGGCTATTTAGCCCGTGGCGCTTCGCCCGAAAAATGATGACGGTGTGATTTCCGATGCCGGCACGAGAACGGCGCGAAAACTGGCTGTCAGAAGGATGACAACAGTGTTGATCGATGGGCGCGGACCGAAACGGGAAACAATGGTCCCTTGTATGAAATTCAGCGGTGCTATAAGCTTTAAGATAAAGGTTTTGGCTGTGTTATCGGTCGTTGGCGTATGACTATACAGCCGCCCCCCTCCGGCCTTGCCAAAATCTTTATCTTAAAGCCTATATACCCCAATTGAGAGGCAATTTTACAAGATACCAGCCTGGACATCGAAGCCTTCGGAATTGTCAAATTCCACGCATCACAATCCAAATAAGCCATAGATCTCACTCTCCAATGACCAACCGGAGGTGTGTTTTCGAATTTTTGGTCATTGTGATTTATTCGGCATTTGTCCGATTTCAACCAACCGATAAATATTCAATCCCCCTGCTCGGCCATAAAATCGTCATAAAGGGTCTCTAAGTAGCGTTTGTGCTTGGCTTCTTCCTGGGCCAGGATCTTGAACATCTTGATATACTCATCCTGATCGGTTTTGCGCTGCAGCTCGTTGTAGAGCGCCAGGGCTTTTTCTTCGCGTTTCATGGCCAGCCGCAGGATGTCGGTGAAGTGCATCCCTTTTTCGTATGTCATCTCCACCAGGTAATCGCTGCGTTTTATATCGGGCACCCACTTGAGCTTGTAGGCCTTGATCTTCTCCCGGCTGCCTTCAAAATCCTCCAGCATGGCCTGGTGCTTGCGCTCTTCGGCGACAAATTCGAGAAAGGTCTTTTTGGCCCCGGCAAACGATTCCTGCTGGGCAACCTCTTCGTAGAATTCGGCGGCCTCCCGTTCTTTTTCGATGGCAAAGGTGAGGATTTCCTCTATCGATTCAAAGTTCATCACGGCCTCCTTGGTGCAGGTGACGGGTTTTTTTATAGAATTATAATTAATCACCTTACAAGATTCGATGCCGGTATTCAATAGGCAGCGGCAAGAAAGTCGAGGCCGTGGCGCCTAGCGCCATGGCGGCGCTCACGAATTACACCTGGCCCGGCAACGTCCGGGAGCTGCGCAGTGCCATCGAATACGCCTTTGTCCGCTGCAAGGACGCAACGATCGGCCGCGCGCACCTGCCGCCTAACGGAGGCGGCCCGCATACTGGGCGTCAGCCGGGTGACCATCTGGAAGCGCATCACGAAACATGGCATCGAGCCCGTTGAAATAAGAGCCATTGTGTAAATAAAAAAACCCGCCTCCCGGAAAACGGAGGCGGGTTTTTTTCAATCGGATCTTTTCAGTAAACACTCCCCGCGACGATCAGGGAAATACCTCCTTGGGCTTGGTGGTGTCCCCGGTGGCATTGGGATAATCCGGGAAGATGTAGGCCTTCTGGTTGGTGTCAATCAGGTGGCGCGCCTCCTGCATGAAGCCGTTGTAGCGCTTCTTGCACTCGTAGAACCCGTGCCACCATGCATAATCGGGCGCCATCATGGCCGAGCCCATCCGCGCCCGCCGGCCTTCGTGGTGCCACAGCTCGTAGAATTCCACTTCCAGGTGTTCGTCGAAAAAGCGGGTCTTGTCGAGCAGGCCCTTGGCGTAAAGGTCATCGAGCATCTTCTTGGTGGGTGAATAATAAGCGTCATTGTATTCCGCCACGACCTTGTCGAGCTGGAAGTAGTGGTCATCCACCCATTTCTTGCCGTGGCACTGGCCGCAGATCTCCTTCATCTTGTTTCGTTCGGTCTCCCAGTTGGTCTTGGCCGGCAGGGCCGCGAAATCCGAAGGCCGGACGGTCAGCGGCGCCTGCAGCTCCCAGGAAAGGCGTTCGGTGACATCGTGCGTCGTCATTGTCGACCCCGCACCGGACATGTGGCAGGTCGCGCAGGTGGGGCCGCGGTAATCGACCCCCGCCGTCCAGGTGCCAGGCGCGGCCGTCCAGTTGTAGGTGTCGCCGAAGGCGGCATAGATGTCACCGTGCTTGGATTCTGTGAAGATCTCGATTTGGGGGTGATCGGGACCCAGGTGGCATTGGCCGCAGGCTTCCGGTTTGCGCGCATCCATGATGGAAAACCGATGGCGCGTGTGGCAGCTGGTGCAGCTGCCCTTGCTGCCGTCCAGGTTGACCCGGCCGACACCGGTGTTGGGCCAGGTTTCCGAGGCCAGCGCGCCGTCTTTCATCTGCAGCACGGTCCCGTGACAGCGGTAACAGCCGGAGATGCGCTCGAAATCGCTGTTCATGCCCTTGTTGAGCCAGGGGTCGATCTTCCAGATGATCTCGATGGTGTTGGCGTGCTTGCTGCGGCTGTATTGCGTGGCCTCGTCCGGGTGGCAGCGCGAGCAGTCCTTGGGGGTCACCACCCCGGCGACCGGCACCTTGTAATCCGGGGTGCCGTATTTCTGGTCGGAGCGCTGGTATTGCTTGTAGTGTTCCTGGCTGACGTCCGCGTCGGTTTCCTCGGCCTGGTGACAGTCGAGGCAGGTGATGTTGGCGGAGGCATGGCGGCTGTTGGCCCAGTCGGTGAAAAGGCCGGGATGTTCGAGCTTGTGGCACTCGATGCAGGCCGTTGCCTCCTTGGGAGTGGCCCTCTCGATCCTGAATTCCTTGGCCTTGGACACATTGGCCGCCAGCAATTGGGTCGAGAAGGAACCGGCTGCCACAACAACGGCCAGAGCCATGACCAGAATTGCGCCTGACTTTTTCATTGCACGCCCCCCTTTAAATCCCCTGAAATGAATTGATCGGCTAAGGGCTCGCTCAAAAATAACCGATCATTTTGGTGGTCGATGCATCTCGTCCGGCTGCCGGTGCAAAACCTCGGAATATCCCGAAATTCCAAAGATTTAACGCCTTGGCAAACGGGCGTCGCACCCCCCGAAATCACCACGTAATTTTTTGGCGAACCCTTACCGTTAGTTTACAATCCCGTGCCGCGGTATGTTTCCTGGTATTGTTTGTAGCGGTAGACCGCGCTCTGCGTGTGAACCAGGTTGCGGTGACAGTCCACGCATTTTTTTTCGTTTCCGGGCAGTGCATAAAGGACCGACCGGTGCGCCAGCATGGCGCCCCTCTTGTTCGGGATGTATAAAATATTGCGATGGCACTTCTGGCATTGTTCGTTTTTGAAGGAGGCGTAGGCCTTCTGGCGGTTTTTCTCGTGGTCGTATTCGTCCAGGGTGAAGAAGTGGACGAACACGTCCTTGATGCCGTGGGCCGTTTTGGTGTAGAAGAAGTCGACGGTGTCGTGCGGGGCCGGCAGGTGGCAATCCATGCAGTCGGCCACGAACCCTTGGGCGTTATTGACGTGGGTGGATGTTCTCCAGGTGTTGTAGGCAAACTGGATCTCGTGGCACGAGGCGCAGAACTTGGGGGTCGAGGTGCGCACCATGGTGTAGTAGGCCAGGCTGAAAAGTGGAAAGGCAATCAGAATTCCCGCACCGACCAACAGGACACCCATCGTGTATTTGCTTTTCATGGCGAGTCTTTCTGAACGGGAGGGGGTGGGGCGCGATGCCGGGTCCGAGGCTGTTCGCAACGCAAAAAAATGGAGTGACAGCCGCACATTCGGGTCGCGACGATGAATATATACACAAAAAAACCAATTTTGTAAAATACATTATTGTAAAGGTAGGCGATTCCTGGGCCGGCATGTTTTTGACAACCGCAAGTGGCTGGTATAAATTTTAAGCGTCGGCAATATAATTCTCTTGCAATCATCGATGGAGCAGCGTGATGGGCCGTCCGAAAGAACACCGCGAAGCGACATGCAAAATGGAAGTGGCCACGGACTCACACCAGCGGGACCGGCTTTCGTCCGTGGCCGAAAAAATCATTTCCGACTGCTCCGGTGACTCCTGTTTCACGCATGTCGACTTCGAACCGATACCGTCCAAGCGGGCGGTCATCGACATCATCGAAAAACTGCGCGAAGTGATCTTCCCGGGCTACTTCACCCGCGAAAAGCTCGATCCCGTCAACCTGAAATATTACATGGGCCAGACGGTATCGGTTATCTTCGACCTGATATCCGAGCAGGTGACCCTCAGTATCCGCCACGACTGTTTTCGCTATGACAAGCCCTGCAGCGAGTGCCGCGACCGCGGACAGGAGGTGGCCCTGGCGCTGCTCGAGGAAATTCCCGCCATCCGGGAAATTCTCGCCACCGACATCCGGGCCGCCTTCGATGGCGACCCGGCCGCGCGCAGCACCGATGAAATCATCTTCAGCTACCCGGGCATCTTTGCCATCACCATTTACCGGCTGGCCCACAAGCTGCACGAACTCGGCGTGCCGTTGCTGCCGCGGATCATGACCGAACATGCCCACAATGTCACCGGCATCGACATCCACCCCGGCGCTCACATCGGCCGGAGCTTCTGCATCGACCACGGCACCGGCATCGTCATCGGCGAAACGACCACGATCGGACGCAACGTGAGAATTTATCAGGGTGTCACCCTGGGCGCGCTCTCGCTGCCGAAAGACGCCGGAGAAAAGCTGCGAGGCAAAAAGCGCCACCCGACGATCGAAGACGACGTCATCATCTACTCGGGGGCGACGATCCTGGGCGGCGACACCGTCATCGGCGCCCGCTCGGTCATCGGCGGCAATGTCTGGGTCACCCGCAGCGTGCCGCCCGACACCAAAGTCGTCATGGAGCCGCAGCAGCAGAAATTCAACTGAGCGCATGCCATCAGAACGAAAACAGAACATCGAAATTTGAAATCCGATGCCGTTTGTTTAAGAACAAAAACTCCCCTCTTTGGAAAGGGAGGCCAGGGGAGATTTCTATCCAGTGTTTGAAAATCCCCCTAAATCCCCCTTTTCCAAAGAGGGACTTTCCCGGAACACCAAACACCGAACACCAAACACCAAACACCAAATAGGAGCTTCTCATGCGCTATTTCACGAACATCGGCGCCACAATCGGTTCCACACCGCTGGTACGCTTGAACCGGTTGGCCGAAGGCCTGGAGGCGACCATCTTTGCCAAGCTGGAATTTTTCAACCCGCTCGGCAGCGTAAAGGACCGGATTGCGGTGGCGATGATTGCGGCCGCCGAAAAAGAAGGCCTGATCACACGCCGCACCCTCATCGTCGAGCCGACCAGCGGCAACACCGGGATCGCGCTGGCTTTCGTGTGTGCCACCCGCAACTACCGCCTGTGCCTCACCATGCCCGACACCATGAGCATCGAGCGGCGGAAACTGCTTAAACACCTCGGCGCGCAGCTGGTGCTAACCCCGGGCGCCGACGGCATGAAGGGCGCCATCGCGAAGGCAACGGAAATCGTGGCAGCGGAAAAGGACGCCTACATGCCGAATCAGTTTGCCAATCCGGCCAACCCGCGCATCCATCGGGAAACAACGGCCGAAGAAATC
This sequence comes from Desulfobacterales bacterium, assembly GCA_049281435.1. Classification (GTDB taxonomy): domain Bacteria; phylum Desulfobacterota; class Desulfobacteria; order Desulfobacterales; family SG8-13; genus JARFQH01. Next base: position 22,444 of record JBAPSB010000013.1, on the reverse strand, counting down.
TGGCACGACACCGAGGGCGGGGTGGATTTCCTGGTGGCCGGCGTGGGCACCGGCGGCACGATTACCGGCGTCTCGCAGACCCTCAAGCCGCGCAAGCGGTCTTTCAAAGCGGTGGCCGTCGAGCCGACCGGCTCACCGGTGCTCTCCGGAGGGCCGAAAGGGCCCCACAAGATCCAGGGTATCGGCGCCGGCTTCATCCCGCAGGTCCTGGACCGGTCCCTGATTGACGACGTCGTGCAGGTGACAAACGAGAAAGCCTTTGAAACCGCCCGGCTTCTATCCCGCACCGAAGGCATCCTCTGTGGCATTTCATCGGGTGCCGCCGTGTGGGCCGCCCTGGAAGTCGCCCGGCGGCCGGAAGCCCGCGGCAAGACGATCGTCGCCATCCTGGCCAGCACCGGCGAGCGCTATATCAGCACGGAACTGTTTGAGGATTGAGTCGGTTGGTGGGTGGGAAGGAGGAAGAGTTACGGGGTGCGGGTTTGTTTTGGATTTGGTGGTTGGTGTATGGTGTTTGGTGGGTAGTGTTTTGGGTTGCGTCTTATGGGTTTTGACCATTAAGTTTCGAGTTTCCAGCCCCAAGTTTCCAGTTTCAAGTTTCATTCTTGGAAATGCCTCTCCAATTGGTCCAGTTTGCCCTGGCCGCTGAGGATCACCTCGATCACCTCGCGCACGGCCCCGCGGCCGCCTGCGGCAGTGGTCACGTAGTCGCTGACGCGCTTGACCGTTTCCACTGCATCGGCCACCGCCGCGCCGAAACCCGCGCGTTTCAGGATACACAGGTCCGGCAGGTCATCGCCGATAAAAGCGATGTCGGCATCGGCCAGGGTGTAGCGCGACTGGATGTCTTCATAGGCCGCCAGCTTATGGGCCTGCCCCTGGACCACCACATCAATCTTCAACTCCTCTGCCCGCCGCCGGACCATTTCCGACATGCGGCCCGTGATGATGCCGGTTTTCAGGCCGGCCATGCGCGCCAGCGCAATCCCCATCCCGTCGTGGATGTTGAAGATCTTCAGCTCATCTCCACTCGATGAGTAAATAATCTCCCCGCCGGTCAGCACGCCGTCCACATCCATCAGAATCATTTTAATCTGCTGCAGTTTTTCTTGCATGGCCTTCCCCTGTTGTCTTTATTGCAAGGGCACGGCACGCCGCGCCCCTACGAATCATCACGATGGTAGGGGCGCACCTGCGTGTGCGCCCCTTTGGTTGTGTGCCCCATTTATTGTGTGCCCTGTGGATGTTCACCCTTCGCTGTTTGTGCCTGGTGGGGGGGCAGACACACAGGTCTGCCCCTACGCGTCGATAGCTGCCCGAAGGCTGGCATAGCGCGTTGGTCCCCGCAGCAGTTCTGCGTGCCGCCCCTGCTCGACGATGCGGCCGTTTTCCATGATCAAAATGCCATCCAACCGTTCCAGGCCCGCGAGCCGGTGGGTGATGACCAAAACGGTTCTGGCGCGGGTGACCTCGAAGAGGGTCTCCATGATGAGACGCTCCGTCACCCGGTCGAGCCCTTCGGTCGGTTCGTCCAGCACCCAGATCGGGGCATCCCGTAAAAACGCCCGCGCCAGGGCCAACCGCCGCGCCTGGCCACCGGACACCAGCCGCCCGGACTCCCCGATCCAGGTGTCGACACCCTGCGGCAGGGAACGGACAAAATCGTCCAGCCGAACGGCCGCCAGCGCCTCCCACAACTCGGCTGTCGTGGCCCCGGGCCGGGCCATCAGCAGATTGTCGCGCACACTGGCATTGAACATGTGGGCCTGCTGGGAAACCAGGGTGACCGTTTGCCGCAGGTCGCTCTCGCTGAAGCCGCGCAGATCTTCTCCGCCGATCCGCACGCTGCCGGCCTGCGGGTCCCAGAATCGGACCATCAGGTGCGCCACGGTGGATTTACCGGCCCCGGTGGACCCCAGAACGGCAAAGCGCCGGCCGGCCGGCAAATGGAAGTTGACATCATGAAGCATATCGGCGGCGTCATCATCGTAACGAAAGCTCACGTGCTCGAAGGTTACGTCGCAGCGGCCTAAAACCGCTCGGGAATTCTCCGGAAACCTCACCGGAATGTCGGCATCCACCACATTCAGCAGTTGCCGGGCGGCTTGCCGCGTGCGGCCGAGGGTTTGATAGGCCGCGGGCAGCGGCATCAGGGCCTCGAAAGCGGCCATGATCGCCAGACAGATCATGGCCAGTTCGGCTCCGTGCAGCCGGCCGTCGTTGACCAGGGCCGTGCCGCGATAAAGAGCCAGGAGAACGGCTGAACCCGAGATGAGGGTAATCCCGGCGAAAGAGGCCCCGCGCAGGTGGGTCATGTGCCGCTGCACGACCAGCAAGGCGTTGCCGTCCCGGTCGATCCGGCCTCGATACTCCCGCTCGCGGTTGAAGATCAGCAGCTCCGGCAAACCCTGGAGGCCCTCGACAAACTGGACGCGCAAGAGCGTCAAAAGGCGGGACAGCCGCCGCCCGTCCGCGGCAGCGGCCACGCCTGTTGCCGCCGGGAGGATAAAACCGGCAATGACAAGGCACCCCAGGGTCGTCAGGGCAATGACCGGATCGAAAAAATAGAGGAAAACCGTCAGAGCCACGATCAGGACCGCGGCCACCACGCTCGGGGATAAAACCCGCAGGTACAGGTTGTCCAGGGCGTCGATGTCGGCCACGATGCGGTTGAGAATATCTCCGCTGCGAAAGTGCATCAGCCGCGCCGGGGCGAGCGGCTCGATCCGCTCGTAAAACCAGATCCTCAGGCTTTCCAGGATCCTGAACGTGGCATCGTGGGCCACCACCCGCTCGGCATAGCGGGCCAGCGTCCGGCAGATGGCGAATATCCTGACGCCGATACTGGGAAAGAAATAGTTGAAGCTCTGGGCGGCCGTGGCCGAAAGCCCGGCGAAAGCGGCGGCCGTCAGGAACCAGCCCGCCAGGGCCAGGAGGCCGACCGTTGCGGTGGTGGCGATCAGCCCGAAAAGTGTCCCCGCAGCCATCCATTTCCAGTGCCGGGTCAGCAAGCGCCGGAATGGACGCAGGGGCCGGTCGCGCTCAGGCATTGCCCGCCCCTCCCGCACTTTGCGCCGACAGCCGGTAAAAAGCGCCGGCGGCGGCCGTTATCTCTGCAAAGGATCCCTTTTCGGCAATACGGCCGCCCTCCAGAACCAGGATCTGATCGGCACGCCGCAGATTTTCCAGGCGATGGGTGGTCGTGAGCACGGTCCGGCCCCGGGTCAGATCATCTATGGCGGTCAGCACCAACCGTTCGTTTTCGGTGTCCAGTCCGGCGGTCGGCTCGTCCAGCAGCAGCAGCGGCGCGTCTTTGAGAAAGGCCCGCGCCAGCGCCACCCGCTGCGCCTGGCCGCGGGACAATCCAAACCCCTGTTCCCCCACCGGCGTGTCCAGTCCGCGGGGAAGATGGCGGCAGAACTCGAGCACGCGGGCCGACCGGGCGGCGGATTCCACCTCGGCGGCCGCGGCGGCCGTCCGGCCGAGCAGAATATTTTCCCGCACGGTTCCGTGCAACAGCACCGGGTTTTGCCCAACCCATGCCAGATGGCGACGCCAGTGCTCCGGATCGACGGTTTCCAAAGAAATCCCGTTGACGCGAATGCTTCCCGCGGTCGGTACGATAAATCCCATCAAGAGGTTCAGCAGCGTGGTCTTTCCGGCCCCGCTGGCGCCGACCAGCGCCACGTGGCCGCCGGGCGGCAACTCGAAATCGACCCCGGTTAACACCGCCGGCCGGCCGGCGTCATAGGTAAATTGCACCGCACGGTATTCGACGCCGACACCCTTGTGGGGGGACAGGCGCACGGTGCCGACGGGTAAGGGGCGATCCTGATCTCCGAGAACCTTCAAAATTTCCCCGGCGGCGCCGATCGCCGCCGCGCGGGCATGATAGTGCGCCCCGAGGTCCCGCAGCGGGAGGAAGAAGTCCGGCGCCAGCAGCAGGATGAAAAACCCACCGGCCAGCGTTATGGGACGGCCGTAACCGCCAAAAGGCAGATATCCCAGATAATGCATCCCGAGGTAGACGGCCACCAGGGCAATCGCCATGGAACTGAAAAACTCCAGCACCGCAGAAGACAGAAAGGCCACCTTCAACACCCGCATGGTCTGCCGACGATAGTCGGCCGAAAATCCGGCCACGCGGGCGCTCTCGGCCCGGCTGCGGCCGAAGGCTTTCAAGGTCGCCAGCCCTTGCAGGATATCCAGGAAATGGGCGCTCAAACGGGCCAGAGCCTGGAAGTTGCGCTGGCTGATGCTTTCGGCGCCCATGCCCACCAGAACCATGAACAAGGGGATCAGGGGCGCGGTGAAGGCCAGCAGTAAACCGGCCGCCCAACTGATGGGCAGCACGAAGGCCAGGATGACCACAGGGATCATCGCGGCCAGGGCCAGCTGCGGCAGGTAAAATGCGAAGAAATCCTGCAGGGCTTCCACCTGCTCCAAAAGGGTGCTGGCCAATCCCCCGGTCCTGCGCCGGCTTGTGAAGGCCGGGCCGCGTTCGAAGATGTATTGCATGAGAGCCCGGCGCGTCTCCTCCCGCACGCGGGCACCGGCCTGAAATCCGGCCGCTTCACGCCCCCAGGCCAGCGCCGCCCGCAGGACGATCACCCCGGCCAGAGCGGCAAACAACGGCAGCAGCAGACGGCGCGGCTTGTGTCCGATGAAAACGCTCTGGACGATGTTGGCCAGCAGACCCGCCTGGGCCACCACCAGCAGGCCCCCGGCCACCCCGAGGCCGACCGACAGCATCACCCACAGGCGCGCCGGGCGGGCACTCTTGACAAGCCAGCGCAAACTCTTTTTATCATTGGCCGCGCGGTGCGGTTCCATGGCAAAACCGTTGACAATTAGCGGGAGCTTATAATAGGTGATACCCTGTCGGAGGTTATCCACTGACGATGCGGTCCACCGCGATCGTTTTACCCCATCGGGCACCGGTCAACAATGAAAACCTGTGGTCGGGGCGAGCAGCCGGCCATCACTTAAGGAGCCTGCAAGATGCCGCCTTCTGAGTTATTCGTCGACCTGTCGCGTTTACAGTTCGCCCTCACGTCCATGTATCATTTCATCTTCGTCCCGCTGACCCTGGGGCTGTCCTGGATTCTGTTCATCATGGAGTCGGTGTATGTGATGACCGGCAAACAGATCTACAAGGACATGACCCGCTTCTGGGGCAAGCTCTTCGGCATCAATTTCGCGCTGGGCGTTACCACCGGATTGACGATGGAATTTCAGTTCGGCACGAACTGGGCCTATTACTCGCACTACGTGGGCGACATTTTCGGCGCACCGCTGGCCATCGAAGGCCTGATGGCCTTTTTTCTCGAATCCACCTTCGTGGGGCTGTTCTTCTTCGGATGGGACCGTCTCAGCCGCCGCGCGCACCTGGCCACGACCTTCATGGTGGCCCTCGGCTCGAACCTGTCGGCCCTGTGGATCCTGGTGGCCAACGGCTGGATGAACTATCCCGCCGGGGCCTTTTTCAACCCGGACACGATGCGCATGGAACTGAACAGCTTTACCGAGCTGTTTTTCAATCCGGTGGCGCAAGTCAAGTTCGTCCACACCGTGGGGGCCGGCTACGTGGCCGCCGCGCTGTTCGTCCTGGGCATCAGTTCCCTGTACCTGCTGAAAGGTCGCGACCTGGCGTTTGCCCGGCGCTCGTTCGCCGTGGCCGCCGGTTTCGGGTTGGCCTCGATCCTCTCGGTCATCGTTCTGGGCGACCAGAGCGGCTACGTCACCGGCCAGGTCCAGAAGGTCAAGCTGGCCGCCATGGAAGCCCACTGGCAGTCGGAACCGCCGCCCAATTCCTTCACCCTCTTCGGTTTTCCGGACCAGGAAGCTCAGAAGACCCGCGCGGCCGTCGAGATCCCCTGGCTGGGCAGTATTCTGGTCACCCGCTCGCTGAACGAGGCGGTGCCGGGCATCAAGGAGCTGATCGTCGAACACGAGCACCGGATCCGGCAGGGAATCACGGCTTACAGCCTGCTGGAGAAAATGCGCGGCGGCGACACCGCGGTGGAAACCGCCCGGCGGTTCCAGGCCGTGCAGGAAGACCTCGGATACGGCCTGCTGCTGAAGCGCTACACGCCCAAGGTCGTGGACGCCAGCGAGACCCAGATCCGGCAGGCGGCTCAAGACACCATCCCGAACGTCGCGGTGATGTTCTGGAGTTTCCGCCTGATGGTGGGACTCGGGTTTTACTTTCTGCTGCTGATCGCTCTGGCCTTTTACTACTGCGCCAGGCGCGTGTTCGAGCAGAAAGGCTGGCTGTTGAAGATTTTGCTGATCAGCCTGCCGCTGCCCTGGATAGCGATCTGGGCGGGGTGGATCGTGGCCGAATACGGACGGCAGCCATGGAGCATCGGCGGCGTGCTGCCCACCTTTCTGTCGACCTCGAGCCTGACGACGGCCGATCTGATCGGCAGCCTGATCGGACTGACCGCGATCTACACCGTACTGCTGGTCGTCGAACTCTACCTGATGACCAAATTCGTGCGCATCGGCCCCAGCAGCCTGCACACCGGTCAATACCACTTTGAGCAGGAGCCCGCAACGGAAACCGCCGGTTAACCGCCGCCCAAGGAGATTAAGCCATGCCGCTGTTGTTTGATTATCTGACGCTGAAACTGATCTGGTGGCTCATCGTCTGCGTCCTGCTGGTCGGCTTCGCCCTGCTGGACGGATTCGATCTGGGGGTCGGCACCCTGCTGCCCTTTCTGGCGCGAACCGACGAGCAGCGCCGGGTCCTGCTCAACACCATCGGCCCCACCTGGGAAGGCAACCAGGTCTGGTTCATCACCGCCGGCGGCGCCATGTTCGCGGCCTGGCCTCTGGTCTACGCCACGGCCTTCTCCGGATTTTACTGGGTCATGCTGCTGGTGCTCTTCGCGCTCTTCTTCCGCCCGGTCGGTTTCGAATACCGCAGCAAAGTCGCCGATCCCCGCTGGCGCAAGGCCTGGGACTGGGGCTTGTTTATCGGCGGCGCCGTCCCGGCCCTGGTCTTCGGGGTCGCCTTCGGCAACCTGCTGCGGGGCGTCCCGTTCGAGTTCGACGGTTTCATGCGCTCGACCTACACCGGCAGCTTCTGGGGTCTTCTCAATCCCTTCGGCCTGCTGGCCGGGGTGGTGAGCCTGTCGATGCTGGCCATGCATGGCGCGCTTTACCTCCAGCTGCGCACCGAGGGCGTTTTAAGCGACCGGGCCATCAAAGCGGCGCGCTGGTCCGGCGCGCTTTTCATGGCTGCCTTCGCGCTGGCCGGTGTGTGGCAGGCCGTCGGCATCGAGGGCTTCCGGATTCTCGCCATGCCCGATCCCGCCGGCGCCGTCAAGCCGCTGAGTAAAACCGTCGAGATGGCCGCAGGAGCCTGGATGCACAACTACACCGCCCGCCCCTGGACGATAGCGGCCCCGGTCGCCGCCTTTGCCGGCGGCCTGCTGGCCCTGCTGTTCTCAGCCAAAAAACGCCCCGGCCCGGCCTTTGTCTGCAGCGCCGCCGCCGTCGCCGGCGTCATCATGACGGCGGTTCTGGCCATGTTCCCGTTCATCATGCCCTCCAGCAGCCGGCCCAACGCCAGCCTGACGGTCTACGACGCCGTTTCAAGCCATCTTACGCTGAACCTGATGTTCATCGCGGTGGTGGCTTTTCTTCCGATCGTGCTGCTTTACACCAGCTGGGTTTACAGCGTGCTGCGCGGGAAGGTGTCCGAGGAAAAAATACGCAAGGAAACTCACACGGCATATTAGGAGGATCGATCATGTGGTATTTTTCCTGGATTCTCGGGGTACTGCTCGCCTGCGCCTTCGGCATCATCAATGCCATGTGGATGGAAGCCGAAGAGATGCTGGACAAACCGACTAACGAATAGCTTGCCCATGTATCTCGCCCATTTCGAGCTGAACGAAAAGCCCTTCAAGCTCACGACCGACCCGCGCTTCCTGTGGCTCGGCCGGGAACACGCGGAGGCCCTGGCCACCTTGAGATACGGGGTCCTGGAGAACAAGGGCCTGTTGCTGTTGACCGGCGATATCGGCACCGGCAAAACGACCCTGGTCAGCGCCCTGGTCGATCGGCTGAATACCGACCGGGTGGTCAGCGCCGGGCTGCCCGACCCTGGCCTGACGCGCCGCGAATTTTTTTTCCTGGTGGCGCGCAAATTCGGCCTGACCCGCCCGGTGCATGACAAGGAAACCTTCACCGACGCGTTCGGCGAGTTTCTGGATCAACTCTGCCGCCGCAACAAAAAGGCCCTGCTCATAATCGATGAGATTCAGGTCGCCAACGACCGCGTATTGGAAGAAATCCGCCTCCTGTCAAACCTGGAATACCGGCATGTCAAGCCGTTGAATATTTTTCTGGTCGGACAAAGCGAGTTCAATCAAAAACTGCTGGAGCCCGCCAACCGGGCGATCAAAGAACGCATCGCCGTCAATTACAACCTCAAACCATTGGTCGAGGCCGAAACCGCGGCCTACATCGCCCATCGTCTCCAGGTGGCGGGAACCCGCCAGAGGATTTTCACCGATGATGCCGTGCACGAAATCCAGGCCTTCTCCAGAGGGGCGCCCCGCCGGATCAACATTCTCTGCGACCTTGCCCTGGTGCGCGGGTACGCCGAAAATGCCAGCGTCCTCGACCGCCGGGTCATCGTCGACTGCGAGCAGAGAATCCTCATCGAAGACCCGGCGACGGAACCTGGGCCGGGTGCCGGCAGACCGTCCGAAACAGGGCCACAGCCGGAAGCCGCCGCCGATGTAAAGGCGGCGGTCCAGCCGGTGGCCAGGTCGACTGGCCGCATCCGGCGTTACGCCATTTTGGCGCTGGTGATTTTCCTGCCGGCCATTTTTATCCTCTACGCGCTCTGGAGCAGCGGGTTGGTAAAAAGGCACCTGCCGGCCTTGAGCGGGATCCTGCCCAATCGCCTGCAAACCGCGCGCGACGGCGATCCCGGCCCGGTGTCGTCATCTGCCGCACCAACTCCCGGCGGGGATCGCACCCTTTCCGTCACCCTCGCCCCGGCGGTGTCCGCGCCGGCAGGCACCTCATCTTCAGACGCCGTCACTCACCCTGGACTGTCACCGACTCAAGCCGTTACCGCCAGCGGTAAGGCGGCCGCCGCTCCTTTCGATCGCCAGACAGGCGATTTGAATTCACGCCTTCCGCGGCCGGAAGAGGCGCCAAAGGGGGCTCCGGCGGCTGGCAAGCTGACAAGCACGGTTCAAAAAGAAAGCGGCATGCGGCCGGCCGCAACACCACCACCGACACAACGCCTCGATCTGCCGGCACTTGCCCCGCGAAACCCGGAAAAAGACGTGCCCGCAGCGTCCAATAACCGGGCTGCCGTCAACCGGAAAGTCGCCCCTCTTTTACCGGCAGCCCCGCCGGGGTCTGAAAAATCCGCGCTGAAACCGTCTCGGACCACAACCCCGGATCCGGCCGACATCATTGATTGGCTGCTCGAAAAAAAGAAGGCTGAATCCGCGCCTGCCCGCTAGCTGGGCGGCCACCGGCTGCAAAATACCGCTGAGAACAAGGGTTTTCGGCAGGTGTGACCCATTCAGGCGCAAAACCCGCGAGGGAAACCTTTAAAATGAAACCCGAAAATCTCTCCTTTTTTTCGCAGGCAATGGAAAAAATGGACCAACAGAGAGCGGATGCGGAATCGCGCGTCAAGCGCCTGCCCTGCAGCCAGGGCGGCACCGTTAACGAGTACCTCGACCAGCAGGGGTCAAATCCCAGCGTCGAGGACCACGGCTGGTCGACAACACCAGTCGACGAGGGCTTCGAAGTCGAAAGGCTCATGATTCTTCTCGGAACCAAGGAACTGACATACCGCTGGCGGGTGACACCGGACGGAAAGATACGGGCGGTCAACGGCAAGGCCCTGTCGATCACAAAGAGCACCGAATTCGATGACACTTGACAACAGCGGCATTTTCGTCTCTATACAGCCGATGCCCGATTGGATCGCCATCATCATTTTAGGGATCATCGAGGGGATCACCGAATTTCTGCCGGTCTCCTCGACCGCCCATCTGCTCATCGCGGAAAATTGGCTGCCGCGGCAAAGCGACCTGTTTAACATCGTCATTCAAAGCGGGGCCGTGATTGCCGTGCTGCCGCTGTTTCCCGACCGGATGCGCCAATTTATCTTCGAATGGCGCGAAAAGGCCTCGCAGGACTATGCCCTGAAAATACTGCTCGCCTTCGTCATCACCGGCATTGGCGGCCTGTTGTTGGACAAGGCCGGTTTCAAACTGCCGGAGGAACTGGGACCGGTGGCCTGGGCGCTGCTGATCGGCGGCATCGGGTTCCTGGCCATCGAGTTGTGGCTGCGCCGTCGTGATCTGAGCGGCTCGGTGACCTGGAGTGTCGCGGCGCTGGTCGGGGCGGGTCAACTGGTTGCGGCGGTGTTTCCCGGCACCTCGCGTTCGGGTGCGACCATCCTGCTGATGCTGCTGCTGGGTCTGAGCCGGCCGGCCGCCACCGAGTTTTCGTTTCTGGTCGGCATTCCGACGATGCTCGCCGCGGGCGGCCTCAAGATTTTCCGGGCGCTTCACCATCCGCCGGCCGGCGCGGTTCCCGAGGACTGGGGCATGGTCCTGCTCGGGTTCCTCGTTTCGGCGGTGGTCTCCTTCATCGCCGTCAAATGGTTGCTGACCTACATCCAGTCCCACACCTTTTCCATCTTCGGCTGGTACCGCATCGCCGTGGCGGCGCTCATATTTTTCTTTTTTTACCGGCTGTAATTCCACCCGTCCTTTAGTAGCCCTATTTAAAAATACAGTGGCATTCACTGACCGCTGCATCCCGATGCGTTGTGTTACTCGGCGCGCGCATACGTTTGGTATGCGAACTTCTCGCGCCTTGCGCTTCGGGCGCCGCGGTCATCTCGGTGCGTCACCGTATTTACGAACAGGGCCACTTAGCGGCCATAGCGCCCGATCAACCGCGAAACCCCGCGGCAAAACGTGTCCTCAGCGGGCAGCAGGCTGACGACCACAAACCCCTCGCGGTTGAAATCGTAAAAAAATCCGGGATGAACCAGGGTGTTGTCGTCCGCAAGCAGCTGCAGGACGCGCTCTTCGTCGGAAACCGTATCGAGGATATCGACGACCGCGTACCAGCCGCCCTCGCGCTTGAGCACCCGGCAATTGCCGGTCGAAGCGATCTGTTTTTCCAGAAACCGGCTGTTGGCGTCGATGCGGGCGAGGATCTGCCGCTGAATGGCGTGGCGTCGGGCGAGCAGCGCGTCGGCCGCATGCTGAACCGGAGTGCCGACCGAAAGATAAAAATCGAGCAGGGTTTCCAGATGCATCCGGGCGACCTGCGACCGGACAGAGTTCCCGGCGACGGCGATCCAGCCCAATTTCACCTGGGGCAGTCCGATCGATTTTGAAAACCCGTTCAGCACAAAGGTGAGTGACTCCAAACGGTTCAGATCCTGCGGCAGAAAACCCGCCGAATCACCGGCCCCGAAATCGCAGAAAACCTCGTCCACGATCAGGGATAGTTCGTGGCGGCGGCCCAGGGCCGCAAGAGCGCCCCATTCGGCTGGTTTGACATACGACCCGGTGGGGTTGTTGGGATCGATCAGTACGATCGCACGGGTGCGGGGTGTTATCAACGCCCGCAGCACCTCGAGGTCGATCGACCAGCCCTCGATCACGTCGTAGCGCAGGGGATACGCGCCGGCATCGAGGCCCTCGAAGCGCGCCAGATAGGAAAGCAGCGGATAACCGGGCCGGGGAATGAGGACTTCATCCCCCGGATTCCCCAACAGTTTGAAGAGAATCGCGTAGGCATCGCTGGTGCCGGCCGTTAGAAAAAGGGCATCGGCGTCGATCGAGACGCCCCGGTCGCGGTAATACCCGCCGATAGCCCGGCGCGCCGTCAGCAGGCCGCGCGGATCGGGAGCGTACGTCATTGCCGCCGGTCGCGACAGGGCCGCCAGGATGTCGTCGGCCGGGTAAGTCAACCCGACCCGGGTCGGGTTGGATTCGGTCAAATCGAACACCGCTTCTCCGGCTCTTTTTTTATCGTCCAGCAACCGGCTCAGAGGGTTGGGCGGCAGATTCCAGTCGAATCGATCGGAAAACATTGCTTTACCATTGCGCTCAAGGGATACGGAACGGTACCGGGAAACTGTATCATTCCCAGGTTGAGCGGTTCAGGGTTCAACGTTCTGGGTTGAAAAGCCCTTAAACTGCTCATGTCTGAATAATTCTGACTATATGGTGCTTATAAAACCGTTGCACCCAATGGATTAGAGAGGTCAATCCAAGTAATGGTCGATAAAGTTCCGGAATCAGCCTATTATAAACCTTTAAACCCTAAACCTTGAACCCGGAACCGATCAGTTCAGGTCATTTTAGCTTGGGCATGCGTTTTTGGGGATTGTACAATGAATTTTAGGTATTAGATTGTAAGTGATTTTCATTCAGTGTATCGATGACGCAGATACGGGAGGAATTCACCAATTGATCGAGGGCAGAACACTGACAGAGTGTCACTGCCGGAAAGTACGAGGCGAAACGAGGGAAATGGAAGATCAGGAACGGATTCATGCAGAAATTGAAGCGCGGCTCACGCGGTTCGAAAAATCCATCGATGACCTGACGGTAAAGGCTACCGCCAAAGGAAAGGAGTTGCCGGCCGCCCACGCATCGGCGATCGAGTCGCTCAAGGTGAAAAAAGAAGCGGCGCTTAAAAAATTGGCAGAGTTCAAGCAGACCGACAAAAATGCGGCCCACTGGCATTCCGTGAAAGCCGAAGTCGACAAGTACGTCGGTGACATCGACGAGAGCCTGCGCGAAGCGCTGGCCTACTTTTAAGACCGCCGGGCAGGAATTCCGCCGCCGCCGGATGACCCTGAAAAGCCGCCGTTGGCAATGGGGCCTTCAAATACAGCCACCGGCGTCGTGAATTTAACCGGCGGCGGATCCGAAGGATTGCTCGTAAAGATCGGCGATCGCCTTGCGACCGGCGTCGGTGAGATGCCGTGTTCCCGTGCCGACAAATGTCTTGTCGGTGATCACCGGCTTGGCGGCCTCCCAGCGATTTTCTTTCCACTCAAACCACTGGTTTTTTTCCTGGTCGAACACGCTTATCGGCCGGTTGAAAAGCTTGGCCAGCTCGACCCCCCAGCCGGTGCCGCCCTTGACGGTGTCGTCCGGTTGGATCCAGCCGACCGCCACCACATGATACCCGTTGTTGACCATGTGGAAAATGGACTGGATAACCTTGCGGATCTTGTCGGCCTTGGAATAGTTCCGACCCATGCGGGCGGAAACGATCTCCATGCTGACATCGCCCTTGTCCAGTTCCGTGGCATCCAGCACCCGCACGCCGCGGGTTCGCTCGATCTCATGCCCGTCGAACGAAAAATTGACCTCCTCAATCCCCCAGCATTCGGCATGTTTGCCGAATTCAGACTCGGCCCCCTTGTGGCCCCCGCTGTAAAGTGTGATATGAGACCGATCTTTCATTATCCTGACCTCCATTCCTGTAAAAAATAGATCCTGCCCTCCACCTGACAAGCCTGATTAAATCCTGCTGCTGCGCGACGCAGGGCTCGTTCACAAATAACTTAACAATTTTGGACCTCGATGCATCCCGTTCGGCTGCCGGTGCAAACTTTCGGAATATCCAGATAATCCTGAGATTTTGCGCCTTGCCGCGCGGGCGCCTCAACACCCAAAAACGCCAACTTATTTATTCGCGACCCTTTAGTGGAGTGCTTCATAATAAGGGGTTATTTCCAGATTGCAACCCTGCCGGGAATCAGGCCGGCCGGATGATCTGTTTGACCCGGCCCACCTGCCCGTCGCTCAGCCGCACCTTGATGCCATGCGGGTGGAAGGCCGACTTGGTCAGGACGTCCTTGACGATGCCGCGCGTCAGGGTTCCGGAGCGCTGGTCCTTTTTAAGAACGATGTAGACTTCGATTCCGGCCCTGATCGCCTCGCGGTTGGTTCCGTCCATTCTTTTACCTGACGTGGGTAATAAAAAAACCGCCCAGGCAAATCCGGACGGTATCACATGCGTACACCCCACCATGCCGGTGTCTGCCTTTTGGGGCAAAATCACCCGGCCTGCATTCCAGTTTCGGCAAATATACCGCCACGGCGCCGCGAATACAATCTTTATTTTTCCAGGCTTGACCTTTATTGCCCGGTCCGGTACGTAACTCCGCGGGAAAAAGTTTTTCCTCTCTTCAATTTACAGCCAATGGCCGTTTTTCGACATGATGGTGTCTTTTTTCCCGATCGGTCGCACCCCTTGGGACCGTTCGGATCTATCCCGTCGTTTAACTGGGTGCCGAAAGGGGTCCTGGCAAAGGATTTTCAGATCAATGCGCGATCGAGACATTCCGGCCGTTTTCCGAATTTTGAAAGAGGCGGTTCAGGCGTGGCGCCTGCCGGCGGTCGGCCATTACACCTCAACGCCCTTCACGGTGCTTATCTCCTGCCTGCTGTCCCTGCGAACCCAGGACAAGACAACCTATGCCGCCAGCGCCCGCCTGTTTGACCAGGCCCGCGATCCGCAAACGATGGTCGGCCTGCCGGTCGAAACCATCGAAAAGTGTATCTACCCGGTTGGATTTTACAAGACCAAGGCCAAGACCATCAAGGACATTTGTCGAATTCTCTTGGACACATATGACGGCGGCGTCCCCCACGAACTGGACGACCTGCTGCGACTGCCCGGGGTGGGCCGTAAAACCGCCAACCTGGTCGTCACACTCGGGTTCGGCAAGCCCGGCATCTGTGTCGACACCCACGTTCACCGCATCACCAACCGCTGGGGATACGTTCAAACGAAAGCGCCGGATCAAACCGAAATCGCGTTGCGACAGAAACTGCCGCGGCGTTACTGGCTGGCCATCAATGATCTTCTGGTGGCCTACGGCCAGAACATCTGTAAACCGATTTCACCCATTTGCAGCGCCTGCCGGATCCAGCGGTTCTGCGACCGGAGGGAAGTGACGCGCTCCCGGTAGCGCCCGGGGGTGCGAGTTACGGGTTGCGGAGTGCGAGTTACGGGGTGCGGGGTGCGGGTTGCGGATTTAAGGTTCGATCCGATGAGGCCCGCTATGGAGCGGGTGTGGGCCAGTTGATTGAGTTGAATTGAGTTGATTGGGTTGATTGAGTTTATTGTGCTTGTTGAGTTTATTGAATAGTCGGGTGTTATCGACTAAAAACAAAACTCTGGAGTTTGGAGGGGTGGTTGCGGACTGGTGGCAACGGTCTCGAAACCGCCTGTGGAATCTGGAGCCGATGTCGATGACGTGATAGGGACGACGAAAAATTTTCCACGCCCACTCCCGTGAGATCATAGGGACCATTTTAGCGTCGATCTACAGGGAAATGACCGCTATTGCCCTGTAACTCCAGTCGGGAAGAAATTAGATGCGCGATCTCGTCAAACGTTTTTTCAGTAAAATTTCCGCAGATTCCTCCCCCTGGGCGAGCCACGACAGCGGACACGACGCCCGCGTCGCCACCTGTGCCCTTTTTCTCGAGATGGCCAAAATCGACGAGACCTTCTCGCACGATGAAATGGCAAAAATCCTGACGATCCTTAAGGAAACCCACGGCTTGTCTGCGGCGAATGCCGACGAACTGGTCGCAGCGGCGGAACAGGAATTGGAGGGCAGCATTGACTACTGGCACTTCGCCCGACTGATCAACGAAAATTACTCGACCGCAGAAAAAATCGACATCATCGAAATGCTGTGGCGGATTGTCTACGTGGATGGAAAACTGGACAAGTTCGAAAATCACCTGATTCACAAGCTGGCCAATATCCTGCGCCTGTCCCACGAACAGCTGATCGAAGCCAAGCTGAAGGTCCTGCGGTCACCCACCGAGTTTTAGGGTCCGAATGCCAGGGATCGAAAAGACGGTAAATGACCCTTTAGCGATCCTCTTTTCCGTGCCAGATTCTGAGAACATAAAGAGATGTTGGCGTGACTTTGTAGCGAATCACATATTTACCGAATACCAATTCTCGGATTTCTCCAGGTATATCCGCTACGGGTCGACCGATTTGAGGCGTTGACGCCAACCTTTGAATGGCTCCCTGCATCCGCTGGGCTATCCGTCGGGCGGCGTCGGGACTGTGGCGTGCGATGAAATCCCGGAGTCTGGCCAGGTCGTTGACCGCTGCCCGGGAAAATATCAACTTCACAGGGGCGGCTCCTGCTCATCGGCGGTGCCCCAGCCCGAAAGCCAGTTCAGCACCTTTGGGCCATCCACGACTCTGCCGGCCTCGACGTCTTCAAGGGCCTCGAAAGTTTCTTCGCGGCGGCGGGCCATTTCTTTTTCCTGCGCCACATATTGATTCATCAATTGTCGAATGGCGTGGCTCAGGTTCCAGCCGCGGTTGGCGGCCGCCGCTTCAAACTCCTTTTTCAAAGCTTCTGGAATCCGGGCTCTGACAACTGCTGTTTTCATTTCTAAACCTCCATTCGCCATGTTCTACATTGTAGACCATGAAATCATGACCGTCAACCGGAAAAATGGGCCGCTGTAAAAACAGCTGAGGAGCCCGCGCATTGAATTTTCGCTCTTTTTTAGCGATCGGTATTTCTGACTCTGCTGCACTAGCCGCCGGTTCAAGGCCTGCCAAACGAGCCATTGGCCGACACCAGCTTGACAGCCCGACCAGAGACCCTACTGTTGAAGGATAAATCCGTTTGTCAACTGGTAAAGGAGGTATCGTAGATGAAGGTTCTGATCGTTTTTTATTCGACCTATGGTCATGTGTACAAAATGGCGCAGGCTATCGCGGAGGGGGCCAAAGAAGTCGCCGGAGCGCAGATCGAGCTGCGGCGGGTTCCGGAAACACTGCCGGCGGATGTGCTGGAAAAAATGGGGGCGGTTGAAGCCCAGAAAGCGTTTGCGCACATTCCGGTGTGCACGGTGGAAGAGCTGCCCTCGGCCGATGCGATCATCTTCGGCACGCCGACCCGCTTCGGCAACATGTGCGGGCAAATGCGCCAGTTTCTGGACGCCACCGGCCAGCTTTGGCAAACCGGGGCCCTGGTGGGCAAAGTCGGCAGTGTGTTCGCCAGCACGGCCACGCAGCACGGCGGACAGGAGGCCACTCTGCTCTCCTTCCACATCACCCTGCTGCACCAGGGACTGATCGTGGTCGGGCTGCCGTATGCGTTCCAGGGTCAAATGCGAAACGATGAGATCACCGGCGGCTCGCCGTACGGCGCGACCACGATCGCAGGCACCCAGGGTGAACGGACGCCGACCGCAAACGAACTGGACGGCGCCCGGTTTCAGGGCCGGCACGTGGCCGCCATTGCCGCAAAGCTGGCAAAGGAATAAATAGCGAGGCTCCAGGTCAACCAAGCTGACACATGACAGGTCTGCAAAATCGCTTGAGCGCGATATTCACAGGTCTGCCTCCGCCCAGCGTCCTGTCGTTTCCACGGCATCATCATATGAACCGTAGGGGCAGACCTGCGTGTCTGCCCTCTGCATGTCTGCCCCCTGCGTGTCTGCCCTCTCTTCGGCCTGCGGGTCAGCCTTTCATCGAACCGGCGCGTCTGTCTTCATCAGACACAACTCACCCGGGCACACACACAAAGGGCGCATACACAGGTGCGCCCCTACCGGGAAATTTCACATTTCTAACGCGGAACACCGATCAACTTTTTTCAATTGAACGCCCTCGGCCGCCTCAGGCCGCCCTTTTGTTCTTGCCTCTGGAGCCGCGCTGCATGTGGCGCTTCTGGGCCGACAGCACGACCTTGCGCATGCGCATGGCCCGCGGGGTCACTTCCACCAGTTCATCCTCGCGGATGAAGCTGATGGCCTGTTCGAGCGTCGGCGCCTTGATGGGTGAGAGCACCACGTTTTCGTCCTTGCCGGAAGCGCGCATGTTGGAGAGCTTCTTTTCTTTGCAGGGATTCACATCGATGTCTTCGCCGCGGTTGTGCTCGCCCACGATCATGCCCTCGTAAACCGGGTCCCCCGGAACGGCAAAGAGCCGCCCGCGCGGTTCGAGGTTAAACAACGCGTACGGAACGGCCACGCCGGTGCGATCGGCCACGATGGAGCCGGTAAACCGGCTCGGGCACTCTCCTCGAAAGGGTTCGTAGCCATCGAAAAGCGCGTGCATGATGCCGGTGCCGCGGGTGTCGGTCAGAAATTCATCCCGGTACCCGATCAGGGCGCGGGCCGGCACCGAGAATTCGATGCGGACCCGCCCCTTGCCGTTGTTGACCAGCTTGGTCATCTTGCCCTTGCGCAGTGACAGCTTTTCGGTGACCACGCCCAGGAAGCGTTCCTCGCAGTCCACCAGCAAGCGCTCGATCGGCTCGAGTTTCACATCGCCCTCATAGTGAAAGATGACCTCGGGCCGGCCGACGCAGAATTCGAAATTTTCGCGCCGCATGGTTTCGATGAGAATGGCCAGCTGGAATTCACCGCGGCCCTTGACGATCGTCGCATCCCGGTCCTCGCCTTCCTCGACCTGGATGGCCACGTTGCCCAGGGATTCCTTCAGCAGGCGTTCACGGATCCGGCCGGCCTGGACGTACTTGCCGTCCTGGCCGCTGAAGGGCGAATCGTTGATCACGAATTTCATCGATACCGTCGGTTCGTCCACGCTGATCCGCGGCAAGGCCCGCGGTTCATCACGATTGCAGATCGTATCGCCGATCTTGACCTCCTCGATACCGGCCAGAACGACGATATCGCCGGCCTGCACCTCTTCGGCATCCCGCAGCTTCATGCCATCGAAAACCTGGAGCTTGGACACCTTGAGCGGCATGCTCGCGCCCGACTTCCCGATGCATACCAAGCTGTCGCGGGAGCGCGCCGTGCCGTTGAAGATCTTGCCGACCGCCAGCCGGCCCAGGTAATCCGAATAGCCCCGGTCTGACACCCGCATCTGAAATGGCGCCGCGGGGTCGTAGGATGGACCGGGTATCGCCTCGAGCACCGTTTCCATCAGCTCGTGCAGGTTTTGCCCCTTTTCGTTCAGGTCCTTGTGCGCGATGCCCTCGCGGCCGACGGCATAGAGCAGCGGAAATTCGAGCTGGTCGTCCGTGGCGTTCAAATCGATCAGAAGGTCGTAGATTTCATCCAAGACCTCTTCGGGGCGCGCGTCCTGGCGATCGATTTTATTGATGACCACGATGATCTTCAGCCCGGCCTCGAGGGCCTTTTTGAGGACAAAACGGGTCTGCGGCAGGGGACCTTCGGAGGCGTCGACCAGCAGGATGGCGCCGTCGGCCATGGAAAGCGCCCTTTCGACCTCGCCGCCGAAATCCGCGTGCCCGGGCGTATCGATGATGTTGATGCGGACGTCCCGCCACAATACCGAGCAGTTTTTGGCTGCGATGGTAATGCCGCGTTCCCGTTCCAAATCCATCGTGTCCATCAGGCGCTCGTCGACCGTCTGGTTGTCCCTGAAAAGCCCGCTCTGCCGGAAGATGGCATCGACCAGCGTGGTCTTGCCGTGGTCGACGTGGGCGATGATGGCGATGTTTCTAACGGTGTTGTTTGTCATTGTTGCGGTCATGGTAACGTGCCTTCCAACAAAACAGGCAGAGCCGTTATTCGACTCTGCCTCGAAATCGGTTGATCACCTGCCGTCGGGATTGACGTCGATTTGTCGCAGCTGAAACATGCCGTACGGGAAGCGAAAGCACCGGGCCAATCGGCATCTGCGGGAACCGGTCGGCTTATCCTCAGGCAAAAACAGGTGTCATGTGAGCCTCCAGAGAGGCGCCGGCTGTGTCATTAAGGTTTAGAGGGCTTTGACTTTCAGGGCCTTCTGGCCGCGCGGGGACATTTCCACTTCAAATGAAACCCGGTCGGACTTCCGTAAACCAAAGTGTCCTTCGAAGTCGACATTGGATTTGTGAAAAAAAATTTCACTTCCGTCCTCGGCTTCTATAAAACCATACCCTTTATCTTCACTGTACCACTTGATTCTGCCCTCAGCCATTATGAAAAGTGCTCCTTTCTCGAGGATGCCAGTGTACAAATTTCGGGCGGCCACCGGGGGAAAGGCCGGGAACGCAAAAACATGCGCCAACACTAAACCTCATCTCGACTTATTCCCCGATTATTGCACGTGTTTAACATAAATCGTAATATCTAAGTTGAGCGGTTAAATATATATATTAAACTGTAATTGTATAGCCGAATGATGGAAGAATGTCAAACGGCTTGGAGCCCGTCAGCGGATAATGTCAGCTGCCGTTCCTCAGGACTGAGGTGTTCAGTCGAGTGGTACAACGGAAACGTTTCTTATACGATCAGGCTGGGCGGCCAGAGGCGCCGATAAGCCTGACTTGACCCCTGATAACCCCGACCCTGTCCGGCCGGCAGAACGATATTGACAAGCAGATCGGCGACTTATACGAAATGCCTGACGACACCGGAATCCACCCCCCGCGACCGCAGGAGACCGCGATGCTCACCGAACCCTATGCGTCCTTGTACCAGCGGCTGTCGGCCGTCATCCCGGCCGAGCGCTTGATTGTCGACCCGCTCAGGACCCTGGCCTACGGCACCGATGCCAGCTTTTATCGCCTGATCCCGAAGATCATCGTCAAAGTCGAAACCGAAGCCGAAGTCAAGGCGGCGTTGGCGGCCTGCCGGGCGCTCAAGACACCCGTGACCTTCAGGGCGGCGGGCACCAGTCTCTCCGGCCAGACCGTGAGTGACTCGGTCCTGATGGCGCTGGGACCCGCGGGGTGGCGCGATGTCAGCATCCGTCCGGATGGCGGCGAAATAACGCTGGGGGTGGGCATTCTGGGCGCCGAGGCCAATCGCTGCCTGGCGCCTTACGGCAAGAAGATCGGGCCGGACCCCGCCTCGGTAAACTCGGCCAAGATCGGCGGCATCGTGTCGAACAATGCCTGCGGCATGGCCAGCGGCGTCGCCGGCAACAGCATGGGCACGATCACGGGCATGCGCATCATTTTTGCCGACGGCACCGTTCTGGACACCCGCGACGAGAACAGCCGCAAGGCGTTTGTGAAAAGCCGTGCGGACATTATCGACCGGGTGGCGGCCATCGCCCGCGGCCTTCGCAACGATCCGCAAGCCGCGGCGCGCATCCGGCGCAAGTATCAGATCAAGAACACCACCGGCTACAGCATCAACGCCCTGATCGACTACGAAGACCCGATCGACATGATTCAGCACCTGATGATCGGCGCGGAAGGAACGCTCGGCTTTTTGGCCGAGGTCAGTTTTCGCACACTCGACGAACCGGCCCACAAGGCCACCGCCCTGATGCTCTTTCCAGACATCGCCCGGGCCTGCGAGGCGGTCTGGCTGTTGAAGGAGTGCCGGGTGAGCGCCGCCGAGCTGATGGACCGGGCGGCACTGCGGTCGGTGGAAGACAAGCCCGGCATGCCCGCCTATATCAAGACGCTGGCCGGCCAGGTCACGGCCCTTCTGGTCGAGACCGCCGCCGGCGATCCCGCAAGCCTGCAGCGGCAGGTAGAGACCATCACGTCAAAATTCGAAGGTTTCGGCCTGGCCCGTGAAGTCGAATTTTCGACCGATGCCGAACGGGCGGCCGCTTTATGGAACATCCGCAAGGGCCTGTTCCCATCAGCGTGCATCGGCCGCCGGAAGGGAACGACGGTCATCATCGAGGACATCGCCGTTCCGATCGAGCACCTGCGGGAGTGCCTGCTCGAGCTGCAGGAACTCTTCGACCGCTATGGCTATCGCGATACGATCATCTGGGGCCACGTTTTCGACGGCAATGTCCACTTCGTTCTGACCCTGGATTTCTCCGATGCCGGGGAAATCTCCAAATACAAGGCCTTCATGGACGATATCGCCGGCATGGTGGTGGACAAATACGACGGGTCGCTCAAGGCCGAGCACGGCACCGGCCGCAACATGGCGCCCTTCGTTAAGAAGGAATGGGGCGATCGGATCTACG
The DNA here is from genome assembly GCA_049281435.1 of Desulfobacterales bacterium. Taxonomy (GTDB): domain Bacteria; phylum Desulfobacterota; class Desulfobacteria; order Desulfobacterales; family SG8-13; genus JARFQH01. The sequence goes on along the minus strand of JBAPSB010000013.1, from coordinate 505 downwards.
CCGCCATGCGCGACATAAAATCCCTGTTCGATCCGGAGAACCTGCTCAACCCCGGTGTCATCATCAACGACGATCCGCACGCCCACATCAAACACGTCAAACCGATGCCCGCAGCCAACGACCTGATCGATGCCTGCACCGAATGCGGTTTCTGCGAACGCAGCTGCATGTCGCACGACTTCACCCTGTCGGCACGGCAGCGCATTGTCGTGGTCCGGGAGATGGCCCGGCTGGCCGCCGCGGGAGAGGATGCCGGCCGGCTCGCGCAATTGACAAAGCAGTACGCGTACTACGGCAACCAGACCTGCGCCGCCGACGGGCTCTGCGCGCTGACCTGTCCGGTGGAGATCGACACCGGCAACCTGATCAAACGGCTGCGGGCCGATCGGCTCACCCCGGCCGCGCGGTCGTTGGGCCGCAGCCTGGCCGGGCGGATGGATCTGGTCACCGCCGCCGGCCGCATCGGACTCGCCGCCCTCGACACGGCTCACGGCCGGCTCGGGAC
>JBAPSB010000012.1:0-36390 GCA_049281435.1 Desulfobacterales bacterium | reverse complement strand
GAGTGGAACTACGGCAAACCGCCGGCTTTTCGCGTTCGGCGTGCCGGCGAAACGGCCGGCGTTTTGCCGGCGGCAGTCATCGATGTTGAGGGCGGCCGCATCGGCGCCCTCCATTTTGAGACCACCCCCGAGAAGCCCGGCCGGGCGGTGCAACTGGAAACGCGCCTCGTCGGTGCTGCCTACCACCGCCAGGCCATTTGCGCCTGCCTGTCCGGCGTCGATTTGAGCGGTTTCGGCCCGCGGGTCACGGCCGGCCAAGTGGCCCAACACCTGTGCGATCTTGTGGCCGGCGGACCCGGACCCGGTTTACAAACTGCCTGATGGATCTTAAATTACGCGATCTTGAAACCGTTATCCCCACAAGCGCGTTGCCGCCGGTGCGCGGCCATTCACATTGCGGCGCACCCTGCGGCACGCGGCCCATATCTTCAAGGAGTGTATCAATGCGACACCTGCTGCGGATCATCTTGTCACTTCTGCTGCTGACGGCTGCCGGTTCCGGAACCCGCGCCCACGCCGGCCTCGAAACGAACATCGCGGTAGAGGAGTTTACGTTGGACAACGGCATGCTCTTTCTGGTGGTCAGGCGTCCGGTAATGCCCCAAGTGGCGGTCCGTCTGGCCATCCGCGCCGGTTCGGCCCTCGAAGAGACTGGCAAGACCGGTATCGCCCACCTTCTCGAACACATGATGTTCAAGGGCACAAAAAATTTCGGGACCCTGGACCGCGATAAGGATCTGGAACTCCAGGAAAAAATCGAGACCGCCTACCAGGAGGTCCTGCGGCAGGAGGGCTCCCGCCGTCTGGACCGGGAACTGATCCAACGCAAACTGGCCGAAATGGACAGCTTGCGTGGCCAGGTGCAGAGCATTTACGTGCCGCAGGCTTTTTCCTCGCAACTGGGCAAAAACGGGGCCGTGAGCATCAATGCCTTCACCAGTCAGGACCAGACCCAGTATGTCGCCTCGGTACCGGCCGACATGCTCGAACAGTGGTTTTCGATTATCAGCGAACAGATTTTCGAACCTTCCTGGCGTGAATTCTACGTCGAAAAAGAGGTCGTCCAGCGCGAGTGGGCCTTTCGTTACGTCAACAACCCGGTCGGGGCCGCCTGGCTCGACCTGGATGCCACCGCTTACACGGCCCATCCGTATCGCAATCCGACCATCGGTTGGCGCTCGGACATGGAAAAGTTCAACACCACCGACGCCATCGCGTTTCACCGCCGCTATTACGCGCCGGCCAACGCGGTCTGCGTCCTGGTCGGCGACCTGACCCTCGAAGAAGCCCGGCAGTTGGCCCACACCTACTTTGATCGATATCCCGCCGGCAGCCGCAGTTCTGAAAACGTCACGGCCGAACCGCCCCAGGAGGGCCCGCGCCGCAGCGTACGGTATCTCAAGGGGGCCCGAACCCCGCTGGTTCAAATCGGTTTCCACGGGGCGCAGATGGGCACCAAGGACTTCTACGCGCTGGATGTGATGACCATGCTGCTTAGCCAGGGGCGCAGCGCCCGCCTCACGCAGAATCTCGTCAACAAGGGCCTGGCCATCGAGGCCTGGGCCGCCAACCCGGACAACCGCTTCGGGGGTATGGTGATTCTCGGCGGTTCACCCAACGAGCCCGGGAATCTGAACGGTGGCGGCCCGAATAGTGAAGAAACCCGACAGGCCTACTTCGAGACTTGCCGCGACCTCGAAAAGCTGCTCCTGGCCGAGGCCGAAAACCTGAAGGAACAGCCGGTCACCGTCGCGGAACTCGAGCGCGTCAAAAAACTCAATCAGCGGGATTTTATCGAGCGGATGCGCAGCAATGAAAGTCTGGCCTCAACCCTGGCCACCCTCGAAGTGCAAACGGAGTGGCGCTACGTGAACACCTATCTCGATGCCATTGCCGCGGTGGAGCCGGCCGACGTGCAGCGCGTGGCAAGGGCCTATTTGGAAACCAAAAACCAGACCAGCGTCTATGTGATTCCCGGCGGTGAACCGGAGGAGCAGCCGGCGACCTACACCGAAATCAGGTCCGTGGGCGGCAAGGCCGCCGCCCGCGTCGCCGCGCCGGTCGATCTTGCCAATCATTCGATCTACCCCACCGCCGCGGGTTGGCGGCATCCGCTGTCTTTCGAGCGTAAACCCGTCAAGGTGGCCTATCCCCGGGCGGAATCGGTTGGCGTCGGCGGGGCCGGCATGTTTTTCATGCACGATACCGAACTGCCGCTGATCGATCTGACCCTGCTGGTGAAAGCCGGCCGGGTCGACCTGGATCCTTCCAAAACCGGCCTGACGGGCCTTCTGAACGAGGGCCTCGTCAACGGCGGTACCGAACGGCATACGCCGGAGGCGCTGGCCCTGCTGCTGGATGAAAATGCCATCGAGGTATCGATGGCCGCGGGTGAGGAGGACACCGCCATCCGGCTGTCGGTCCTCAAGGATGACTGGGAAAAGGGCTTGAATCTGTTGCAGGAAATTTTGACCCAACCGACGTTCAACCCCGTGGCTATCGCGGTTGTCAAGGAGCAGGCCCTGATCGGGCTCAAGCGCCAGGGTGAGAACGCCCAGGCGGTGGCCATGCGCGAAGGGGCGATCTGGCATTTCGACGGGCACCCCTATGGCCGTGATCCACTCACAGGGCTCGAAACGATCCCGACGATTGACGGGCAGGATTTAAAGCGGTTCCTGCACACCTATTTCGTCCCGTCGAACATGGTGGTGGCCGTTTCCGGGGACATTTCCCGGGAGGCCGCGGTGGCCGGTGTCAGCCGCCTGATGGAGAGCTTGCCCGCTGACCGGGCGCCCGCCCGCCACATAGGCCATCCCGCGGCGACCCCGCCCGTTTTGGCCCTGGTTCCCAAAGCCGGTCAGATTCAGTCCCAGGTGGCGCTGTACCTGAACGGGCCCGAGCGAACGGACCCCGCGTTCTGGAAGCTGCGGCTGCTGATGGATGTCATGGGCGGAAGCGATTCGTTGATGTACACCCGCCTGCGGGACGATCTGGGCCTGGTCTATTCGGCCGGGTTTTTCCAGACCTACAAATGGAATGCCGGGGCACTGATCGGGTACATCGGCTGCAAGGGCGACAAGACCGGCATGGCGATTGCCGAGACCCTGGACATCATGCGTGCGTTGCGGCAAGAAATTCCGTCTGAAGATCTCGAACGCAAGCGCCTCGAAGCGCTCAACAGTTTTGTCTTCAACGTCGACTCCCCGCATGCGCTGGTTACCACGTATGCGCACTACCAGATGCGCGGCGAACAGCTTGACACTCTCGATCGAATTCAGCAGGCCTTCATCGACACCGGCCGGTCCGAACTCGAAGGGTTGGCGCGCCGGTACCTGGACCCGCAGCGCATCCAGATTTTCGTGGTCGCGGACAAGGAAATTCCGGTGGGCCAGGATCAGAATGGTGTCCGGACGCTGACCCAGGATCTCGACCGGCTGGCCGCCACGCTGGATCTTTCCTTCCGCGAGATCACGCTGCGGTAGGAGAGTATCCATAAAGGCTGCAGAGGGTCACTCGGGTAGGGTGGTTCGCGAAAAAAAATCAGGTCGCTAAGGCCAGTAAGGCGTGAAAAGGCAGGAATATCCAGGTATTCCTGCCTTTTTTCATATGACCGGCTGGGCGTATCGGCGGCTAAAAATGGGTGGTTACTTTTTGGTGACCCACCAGGTCATTTCAGTGCGTCGAAGCGGCCATGCCAGGCGCACTTGTCACAGAAAGCCTCGGTGTTGTCGTGAACCTCAGGAACTTCCTCGGCGTCGACTTCGGTGTCGAATCGAATTTCATCGTCGTGGCACTTGAATTTAAAGGGACTGTACTCATCGTAGGGATCCTTGACGAAAAAAGACACGCTCTGACAGATGGGACACTTCATGGAACTTTTTCCTTTCTTATTTATTGACCGTTGACCACCGAGCCCCCGCCAAATAAGGTCGCTTGCGCTCCGACGGCCGAATTTTTGACATGGTCGGCACTGCTTGTTCATCAGTCGATGCCGGACGAGCGATGGTCGACAGTCATCTGCGTGGTGCGAAAAAGAGGGTACAACCTGTCCGGCTTCAGGCGGTCCTGCTCGACCTGAAGTCAGTCGGCGATCCCCATGCACTCCAGGCAAAGGGCGTAGGCACGACCGGGTTCGCCGGTCCGCAGGACGGCTTCGATGTCACCATCGCTGAATACGGACCTGAGTGGCTCGAGAGACCGCAGGGCGGGAAAATTGCCGGCACCGAGAACAAGTCCGCCAATCAGCCGGTTGAGCTTCCTGACCAGGCGCTCTCTGGCTGTCAGGGGCTGTTCTACGGGAACAAGATCGTATTTTTCGAGCCCGGCCAGTTTTGCGGCGCTTTCAACCGCCGGCCCCAGGCCGCCGAATTTGTCGATCAGACCCAGTTCCCGGGCGGTTTTCGCAGCCCAGACGCGGCCCTGGGCCACTTTTTCAACTGCCGCAGGCGTCAGGTTGCGTCCCTGGCTCACCCGTTCGATGAATCGCTGGTAGCCGTTTTCGATCTGGAGTTGCAGGGCGTCGGCGAGCAGCGGATTCAGGGGCCGGCTGAGGTCGAAAGCGCCGGATAGACGGGTTGTGCCGACGCCATCCGAGTTGATTCCGATGCTTTTCAATGTCTGATCGAAGGTGGGCAGGGCGGCAAAGATACCGATGGAGCCGGTGATGGTCGTGGGCAGGGCCCAAATTTCGTTGGCCGCCACCGCCAGCCAGTAAGCCCCCGATGCCGCGATGGCGCTCATGGAGACGACCACCGGCTTGCCGGCCCGGCGCGTCAATTCGAGTTCGCGGCGAATGACCTCGGAGGCCACGGCGCTGCCGCCGCCGCTGTTGATCCGCAGCACGACGGCTTTGACCTTTTCGTCCTCACGGGCCTGCCGAATCAGTTCCGCCGTCGAATCACCACCGATGCGGCCGGGCGGCTGGGTCCCGTCCACTATGAGTCCCTCGGCCACAATCAGTCCCACCCGGCTGTTTTCGGTTCGGGGTTGGCGAACTTTCGGCAGCCTGATCGCGGTGTAGGTGTCGAAATCGATTTTTTTATAGTTCTTTCCGCTCTCATCCATTCCCACCAGGCCAATGAGGTCATCCCTGACCTCGTCTCTGGTTTTCAGCTCGTCCACCAGGCCGGAGGCCACCGCCAGCCGGGCAGCGTCTCCGCCCTCCGCCGCAAGCTTTCCGTCCAGGGTGTTGATGTAGGAATCGATGCGGTCGGCCGGCAGCTTGCGCAAAGCCGCCACATCGGTGGTGTAGGCCTCCCACAGCACGCTCAACCAGCCCTGGTTGGATTGCCGGTCATCGGATGACATGTCGTTGCGCATGAAGGGTTCCAGGGCCGATTTATAGGTGCCGACCCTGAAAACGTGAAAGTCGATCTTGAGTTTGTCCAAAGCGTTCTTGTAGTAGTGGCGGAAAATCCCCAGCCCGCTGAGCCACACCTGGCCCATCGGGTTCAGGTAAAGCCGATCGGCATGCGCGGCCAGAAAATACTGGCGCTGATCGTACGCGTCGCCGCTGGCGACAATGGTTTTGCCTGCGGCTTTAATGCGGTTCAAGGCCTCGCCGATCTCCTGCAGCTGGCTGATTCCGGCCGCCCCCATTTTATCGAAATCGAGCACCAGGACCTTTATTTTCGGATCCTTTGCGGCCGCATCGATGCCGTCGACGAGATCCCGCAACACCGTCTCGACCCCCATGGCGGTGCCGTAGAAACGATCGGCCAGCAGCGTTTCGGAGGATTGCTCGACGATTTTTCCCACCGGCGCCACCACCAGGGCGGCCCCCGATGGAACGTCCTGGCGGCTCGTCCCGGACAAAAGGACGGCGACCACCAACAGAACGAGGGCAATGAAGATCAGGTTCAAAACCACCCGCCTGAAAACGGTCACCGCTTTCCAGAAATTTCTAAAAAACCGGCCGATGCCTTTCAAAATCGTTATCATTGCTCCCCTTCTCTGAAAAATCGGATGGTCGATTCAGTTCTTCGTCCGCGTCAACCGGTGCCATTGGGCCCCCAACCGCCGGTCCGTCCCTGGGTGAGGGGTAAAAACGGCGGGGCCAGCTGATTGCGGAACATGTCTATTACTATTGAAAACTTTTTACAAAAAATAATGTTATTTATGTTGACAAATATAAAAATAAAATTACCTTAAACCTCAAGAAACCGATGGATCTAATTCGCCGGGGTCGCTTAAGGCCCCATTCAATCGATACTATCCACACAGAAAGGGATATTCAATGAATAAAATCATCGGAATCGATCTGGGCACCACCAACTCGTGTGTCGCCGTCATGGAGGGGACCGAAGCAAAGGTCATAACGAATCCCGAAGGCGGTCGCACCACGCCTTCGATCGTAGCGCTCGCAGACGGCGGTGAGCGGCTGGTGGGCCAGATCGCCAAACGCCAGGCCATCACCAACCCCGAAAATACGGTCTTCGGGATCAAGCGGTTGATCGGCCGGCGCTATGACGCAACGGAAGTCCAGCAGGACATTAAAAACCTGCCCTACAAGATCGAGAAAGCCGCCAATGGCGACGTTCAGATCAATCTCAAGGGCAAAGGCCACAGCCCGGCGCAGATATCTTCTTTTATTCTGGCCGCCATGAAAAATGCGGCCGAAGAATATCTGGGAGAAGCGGTTGCCGACGCCGTCATTACGGTCCCGGCCTATTTCAGCGACAGCCAGCGCCAGGCGACCAAGGATGCCGGCAAAATCGCCGGTCTCAATGTCCTGAGAATCATCAACGAACCGACGGCGGCGTCCCTGGCCTATGGCCTGGACAAGAAAAAGGATGAAAAGATCGCCGTATTCGACCTGGGCGGCGGCACTTTCGACATCTCCGTGCTCGAAATAGGGGATGGGGTCTTCGAAGTCAAGGCCACCAACGGCGACACGCATCTGGGCGGGGAAGATTTCGACCTGCGCCTGATCGATTACCTGGCCGACGAGTTCAAGAAGGATCAGGGCATCGACCTGAGAAAAGACAAAATGGCCCTGCAGCGCCTCAAGGAGGCGGCCGAGAAGGCCAAGATGGAGCTGTCGAGCGCCGTCGAGACCGATGTCAATCTGCCGTTCATCACGGCCGATGCCAACGGCCCCAAACACCTGAACCTCAAGATCACCCGCTCGAAACTCGAGGGCCTGGTGGCGGACCTGCTCGACAAATTGGAGGGCCCCTGCCGCACGGCACTTAAAGACGCGGGCCTGGCGGCGGCGGACATCGACGAGGTGGTTCTGGTGGGCGGTATGACCCGCATGCCGGCCGTTCAGGACCGCGTGCGGAAGCTTTTCGGCAAGGCGCCCAGCAAAGGCGTCAACCCGGATGAGGTCGTGGCGCTGGGGGCCGCCATTCAAGGCGCCGTGTTGACGGGTGACGTGAAAGACGTCCTGTTGCTGGATGTGACGCCGTTGTCGCTGGGCATCGAAACCCTGGGCGGCGTCATGACGCGGCTGATCGAAAAGAACACCACGATCCCAGCCCGCAAGAGCGAAATCTTCACCACCGCCCAGGACAACCAACCGGCGGTCTCGGTGCACGTGCTGCAGGGCGAGCGCGAGATGGCGGCCGACAACAAGACCCTGGGCCGTTTCGAGTTGACGGACATTGCCCCGGCCGCCAAGGGCGTGCCCCAGATCGAGGTGGCTTTCGACATTGACGCCAACGGGATTGTCGAGGTGTCGGCCACCAACAAGGCCACTGGCAAGGCGCAGTCGATCAAGATCACCCATTCTTCAGGTCTGCGGCGTGAGGACATCGACCGCATGGTGAAAGAGGCACAACTGCACGCGGAAGAAGACCGGCAAAAACGCGATCGGGTGGAAGCCGCCAATGCCGCCGACGCCCTGGTTTATGCCGCCGAAAAGGCGCTGGCCGATTTGAGCGGCAAGACCGGCCCGGATGATCGGTCGGCGGTCGAAAAGGCCGTGGCCGATCTGAAACAGGCCGTCGCCGGTAGCGACACCGCCGAAATCAAGCGATTGAGCGCGGAATTGAACCGCGCTTCTCAGCGGTTGGCAGAGGCGGCCTATCGGCCATCGGCTTCCGCCGGGGCTCAAGGACCGGCCGCGGGCGCGCGCGGTTCCCAGTCCCATTCCTCTGCGGCCGGCGAAAGCGAAGACGTCGTGGAAGCGGAATACGAGGAAGTCAACTGATCTATCGGGGCGGCGGCTGACGGCCGCCGCCCCACCCCTGTCAATTTTGGATGATGATCAAATAATTGTCGTTCACAGGCCATTACTTATGTTATATAAATATAAGAGTAATAGTTTGCCCGCCTTCATCGGCAGCCAGGGAGGCACCATCCGGATACGATCCCGCAGAGGTAACAGGGAGACTTGAAATGACCGAAGAAACCAAGGAAACCCCGCCCGGCGGCGAGCCGCTGCCGCAACCGTCTTCCCGCGACCTGCGGGGCCGGCAATCGGTGCGGGCGACCTTTAAATTGACGGCCAGGGCCATTGAAACCATGAGTGCCGTATCGATTCATCTGGGCATCAAGCAAAAGTCCCTCTTCGATCATCTGGTCGACGATATCCGGGCGCTCGAAGCCATTGCCCGCGAGGTGCGGACAGCCACGGCCGACGAGGACAGCCGGGTTCAGAAAACCTTTGTCTTGAGCCGCCGGACGCTCAACAGTCTGGAGCAGGCCGCGGAGAGCTTCCAGACCCGCCGGGACGCCCTGGTGGAATACTCCATCCAGCGTCTGATGCCCGTCATCGCAAAGGAAAAAGAAAAACACCAGATGCGCAAGGCGCTGCTGAACCGTATTAACGGTTTCATCGAAAAGGGTGAAAAAATCTGGCAGGAAGCCCGGGAGCAATTGGGAGAGGAAGACCCGGTCTTCGATGAACTCGACCGGGCCATGACGGCCTTGCTGAACGCCCGCAACGACATTGGCGCTTTTATCGCCAAGGGCAAGATCATCGAAAAATTCTGAATCTGCCGGTTGCCCTCGAATCCCCCGGGCTCTTATCCTCCGATCACCGCCGCCGGCGCGATGTCACCCCCGGTGCCGCGGTTCTTCCCACCAACTGTTTCCCTCCGCGCGGTCGGCCGTCGCGCTTGACAGGGTTCCCGGGAGACCTACTTTGGACAAGTGGAAGCGATCCGTTGCTCTGAACCCCATGACCGATGGTGAATCATCTTGTCTTCGATAACGGCCGCAGCCGGCATCCGCCCGTCCTATTCGATCGTCTGGAAATCGCGCATGGCCGACATCGACCGGTCGGCCTGGAATGCCCTGGCCCTGCCGCTGGAGACTCCGCTGCTGGAATGGGACTGGCTGCATCTGCTCGAAGAATCCGGCAGTGTGCGGGCCGAAACCGGCTGGCAGCCGGTGCATCTGACGGTCTGGTCGGGTGAGCGCCTCGTGGGGGCCGCACCGTTGTATGCCAAGAGCCACAGCAGCGGTGAATTCGTGTTCGATCATGCCTGGGCCCATCTGGCCCAGCGACTCGGCATCCGCTATTACCCGAAGCTGATCGGGATGAGCCCGTTTTCACCGGTGGTCGGCTATCGATTCCTGATCGATCCCGGCCAGGATTCCGACCAAATCACCCGCCTGATGGCCTCGGCCATCGACCAATTCTGTCAGCGCAACGCCATCGCCGGCTGCAGCTTTCTATTCGTCGACCCCCAATGGCAAACGCAACTGGAGGCACTGGGCTTCAGCGCCTGGCGCCATCAGAGTTATGCCTGGAAAAACAGGGGCTTCGGGTCTTTCGCGGACTACCTGGCGATATTCAATTCCAACCAGCGCCGCAACATTCGCCGCGAACGCCGGAGCACGGCCGACTCCGGGATCGTCATCCGGCCGCTGACGGGCGCCGGGATTACGCCTGAAATATTAGGATTGATGTACACGTATTACCGCCGCACCAATGAGCGCTTCGGCCCCTGGGGCTGCAAATACCTGACGAAGGCTTTTTTTGACGGTTTGAACGACGGGTTTAGCGATCGCCTGTTGCTGATGGCCGCTTACGCCGGATCGCAAAACGGGGTCCCGATCGCCCTTTCCTTCCTGTTGACCAAAAAAGACCGCCTCTACGGACGCTACTGGGGCAGCGCGGCCGAGTTCAACCATCTGCATTTCGATACCTGCTATTACAGCCCGATCGACTGGTCCATCGGCCATCACATCTCCCTTTTCGATCCGGGCGCCGGCTCGCCCCACAAGATCCGGCGTGGATTCGAGGCGGTGGCCAACCACAGCCTGCACCGGTTCTACGATCCGGGCCTGGCTCAACTCCTGCACAGCCACATCGAGGAGATCAACCGGCAAGAGCAGCTGATCATCGATGACCTGAACGCCGCGCTGCCCTTTTCAAGACGGCGCGGAAAATAACCGGTCTCGTTTTCACCTTCAACGCGATGGGTGTTTTTTTTGGTGAATCGTGGTAGGGGACAATTTTCGATATTGCGGTTTCTGTTGACGGTAACGGTTAGGTGAGGATCGCCCGTTCGGATCGAACGGCGATTTTTTTTGAGGGCGGCGCAAAAAGGCTTTCAGGCATGTCGGCTCAGTCGAAACTACTTCCTCTTTTGGGACTCATCGTCGCCATGGCGCTGTGGGCCAGTTCGTTTATCGTCCTGAAACTCGCGTTTCGCAGTTATCATCCGATGGTGGTCATCTTCGGCCGCATGCTGGTCGCCAGTGTCTGTTTTCTGTTCTTTCTGCCACGGTTGCGAGCCGTCACTTTCCACCGCGGTGACTGGAAATTGATCCTGTTCATGGCGGTTTGCGAACCGTGCCTGTATTTTCTGTTCGAGGCCAAGGCGATTGAAAACACCGCCGCGTCCCAGGCCGGAATGATTTCAGCCCTTTTACCGCTGCTGGTCGCCGTGGCCGCCCGGATATTTCTGAAAGAAATCATTACCGCCCGGACAGTGCTCGGCTTTGTGTTGGCCATCGGCGGTGCGGTCTGGATGAGCTTGAGCGGCGCGGCATCCCCGTTGGCCCCTCATCCGGCGCTGGGCAATTTGCTCGAATTTCTCGCAATGGTCTGTGCCGCGGGCTACACCATTGCACTCAAAAGACTCACCGCCCGTTACAGCCCGTTACTGTTGACAGCCTTTCAGGCATTTGTCGGCAGCCTTTTTTATCTGCCGATTCTGTTTCTGCCTTCCACACGGCTGCCGGCCGCAGTCGATCCCGGCGGCGTTCTGGCCATCCTCTATCTGGGCGCGTTCATCAGCTTCGCGGCTTACGGGCTGTACAATTTCGGCGTCAGCCGCATCCCGGTCAGCCAGGCCTCCGCCTTTGTCAATCTGATCCCGGTGTTCACCATTCTGATGGCCGGGCTGATTTTGGGCGAGCAGTTGACCCTCTCCCAGTGTGTTGCCGCCTTAGTGATCCTGGCCGGCGTTTTTCTCAGCCAGGATCGTGCAGAGCGTCTTTTTGGTTTCCGGACCCTTCAAAACACAGCGGCCGACGATAAATTCGCCCGGCACTCGGAGCTGACCTGACAGTCTGAGAACCCCCGCTTTTACAGGTCAGTAAATGAGATTGGTGCCTTTCTGGGTCAACCGAAGGGTGTCGTCCGGCGCGTCTATGTGCTCGACCAGTCCGCTTGACACAAGCTCCTTGACGGCCTGTTTGAAAACCTTTTTTCCCTGGCTGTCGAGGCTGGCCAGGTAATCAGATTCCAGCCAGTGGGGCGGCAGGGTATCGTTTTCGCTGCCAAGTGATCGAAATTTATCAAGGATTTCTCTTTTAATCGTCTTTTTATCCTTGTGCATTTTACCCTCCAGTATGGCACATACCGGTTATCGTCTGAAGAGAGCGATTCGATAGACCCCGGTGACGCATCAAGGTTACGGCAAGAGCACTGGCGGCCACACCGTTGTGCAAAACCAACGCATTGATATTATACTATATCGACACCATATAGGCGGCGGCTATGCAATGAGATAGTGCCGCCCACTCGTGCCTGCCGGCCGCCATTCTTCTCATCCTTGCCCCCGCGAAACCGGCGCGTTACTGAACCGGTTTCAGGCTGGCCCGGATCTGCGGCAACAGGTCGGCCGAGGTGGCGATGAGATTGTCCTCGATTTTCTGTCCGGTGAGATAATCATTGAGAAAAAAATCACTGCCGTCGATTTTGCAGAACCGGCCCCCGGCCGATTCGATAATGACCCGCGCCGCGGCCAGGTCCTGAAAAGACTCGTTGGCCACGATCGCAGCGTCCGCCCGTCCCATGGCGACATAGCAGATGTGGGCCGAGGTGCAGCCCAGGGATCGGATCTTTCCTTGAAAATTGGTATTGAAGCGGGCGTGAAAGCGCGAAAAAGTCAGCAGCAGGCTTTCGTCGTTGGTGGAATCGATGCCGGAAATCCGGATGCGCTCATTGCCCCGGAAAGCCTCCTTCCCGGCCCGGGCGTGAAACAAATCGCCGGTGGCCGGCATGAAAAAAACGCCGAATATCGGCCAGAAATTTTCGATCAGCGCCAACGAACAGCCCCAGATGGGGATGCCGGCCTGAAAATTGGCGACGCCGTCTAGCGGATCGAAAATCCATAGATACCGCTCCTTTTCATGCGAATAATCCGTGTTTTCAAGCGTGTCCTTAAAAAGGTGGTGTCCCGGAAACCGGTTTTGCAGTTCATTTTTAAAGAACGCCGACAACCGCAGCTCCGCTGTCGTGACCAGATCTTCGTCGAACCGGCTCTGATGGGTCCCCTTGCCGTAATAGGCCAAGGCCTTTTCGCCGACCGCATGGATAATGTCCATGGCGAACCCGGTCAGGTCCTCGATGCCATAGTCTTGTTCCGCCGCCATTATACCTCCTTTGAATCATGATGTGATGAGCGATCGCTGTCGAAACTGAAAAAGGGGACGCTGCCGTCGCGGGGGAAAGGATGGAAAAGCGACATACCGGTAACCGCAAGTCCCTGCCGGCCGCCGGCGGTCGGCAGGGCTGCCGCAAACGCCATCAAAGGTCATAGGGTGTCAGACTTTCAAAGCCGTCGCCGGTTACCAGTATGGTCTGTTCGAATTGGGCTGAAAGCGACCCGTCGCGCGTCACCGCCGTCCAGTCGTCGGCCAGCACGCGCAGGTAGCGCTCGCCCAGGTTGATCATCGGCTCGATGGTAAACACCATGCCGGGCACCAGGACGAGCCCGTCGCCCTTACGACCGAAGTGCGGCACCTGCGGGGATTCGTGAAATTCATACCCGACGCCGTGCCCCACGAATTCCCGCACGACCGAACATCCTTGCCGTTCGGCGTAGTGCTGGATCGCAAAACCGATGTCACCGAGGGTGTTGCCGGGGCGCACCATTTCCATTCCGAGCCGCAGGCACTGCCGGGCGACGGTGACGATCTTGACGGCATCCGGGCCCGGCGGGCCCACGAAGAACGTCTTGTTCGCATCGGCAAAATACCCGTCACGGATCGTGGTGATATCGACATTGACGATATCGCCGGCGCGCAGTTCGCGCGTTCCGGGAATGCCATGGCAGATCACCTCATTGACCGAAACGCAAACGCTCTTGGGAAATCCGCGGTAGTTCAGGGGGGCCGGTATGCCGCCGTTTTTGACGGTGTGTTCGTGAACCAACTCGTTGATGACATCGGTAGCGATTCCGGGCCGGATCGCGGCCTGCACCAACTCCAGCGTTTCCAGGACCAGGCGTCCGGCGGCGCGAATGCCTTCCACGGCCTTCTCGTCCTTCAGGCGGATGTTGTATTTGGTCAAATAGGCCGTTTGGATATCTTCCACCGGTTGGCCGTCTTGGCCGAGACAGCATTTTTTATATTTTTTCCCGCTGCCGCAGGGACAGGGATCGTTTCGGCCAACTTTCGCTTTGTTCATTATCTACATAACCCTTCAATCCAATCACGGGCGGCCAACGCCGAGCGAGCGCCAAAAAGTCGCCAGCGCCCTGCGGGCACCGTGAAACCGGCCGTCAGGCGGCGAAAAGACGCCTTTGCCGAATTTCAGGCCCCGGCCGGCGCCGATGCGGTGCCCTTCCGAGGTGTGGATTTAATTCGGGTGAATCCTCAGCGCGGCGCTTCTGGTGCCGTGCGTCGGAAACGCTCGGTGGCGGTATATGATGTACCGCCACGGAAATCAATAAAAATAACGTCGTCACTCCCGCCGTCGGGCGGCGATCCCGATCCAGTTCTCGAGGGTATCGACCGCCAGAATGACGAATCCATGCCGTTCAAGAGCGGAGATGACGCGGTCTTTGTGCCCGGACACGATGCCCGAACAGATAAAAACGCCGCCGGGCCTCAACAGGTGGTGGAGACCCTCGAGAAGCTCGAGAACGGTATCGGTGAGGATGTTGGCGGCGACAAGATCGAATGGAGCCCTTACGGCCGTCCCCAGGTGTCCCCGCCAAACCCGGCAGCAGGCTTCGGGAAGGCCATTTCTTTTGAAGTTGTCTGCCGCCACCTTGACGGCGGTGTCATCGATATCGACGGCACAAACCGATCCGGCACCCAATTTGGCGGCGCCGATGGCCAGAATGCCGGACCCGGTGCCCACATCCAGAAAGGCATCTTCTTTTTTGAGGTGCGCCCTGATCAGGCGCAGGCTCAACAGGGTCGTCGCATGCCCGCCGGTACCAAACGCCATACCCGGGTCGATGTCGATAACGATGGTGTCCGCGCTGGTGGCGACCGGTTCCCAGGAAGGTTTGACGATCATGTCGGCACTGATCCAAACCGGTTTGAAAAATTTCTTCCAGGATTCGGCCCAATCTTCATCGTCGATTTCCCTGAGCCGCAGGCGCGTGACGAGCCGGTTCCGCTCGCCCGCCGCTTTCAATTGCACTTGCAGGCGCTCGCAGCGGGCCATCCCATCGGCTCCGGCGGGCAGGAAAGCGGTCACGGCCGGATGCTGCGGGCGCTCGACCGGCGCATCTCCCCAACCATCTCCGACCGGCTCCAGGCCGGGGTCGTCGATCACGACGCCCTTCAAGCCCAGGTCATAGAAAACCCCGGCGATCACGTCCGTGTCGCGATCGATATCGGTGCCATCGAATTCTACTTTGGCTTCAATCCACTTCATGATGGTATAATTATTGCTTCTACTAGTAAAATCCCGTGTGTGGCCACCGGGAAGCACAAAGGCACTCTCATTATATAGGCTTTAAGATAACGCTTTTGGCAAGGCCAGAGGGCGGCGGCTGTATAGTCAATACGCCAACGACCGATAACACAGCCAAAACCTTTATCTTAAAGCCTATAATATGACGCCGGCGGCCCATAGCGCGACCCGGCAGTGTCATGGCAGCCATCATTTCGATACCCGGAGAGGGTCAATGCCTTGACGATGGGAAGCGATCCGGATCTGACGCCAACAGCCGCACCATACGCCAAGGCCTTGTTTTCGTCAAACCGCCGCCAGGGCACCTGCCCGGCGCAAAAACCGACCGCACAACAGGGTGACACCGTCGTGGGTTTTTCTCAAACAGAAACGCAGCCGGCCGCCGGGCGGATTTACAACAGCCGGATCACCAAATCCTACCTGAACTATCTGAAGCTGAACTGGCCGCAGATCGACTGCGATGAGTTGATCGAGCGCGCCGGCATGACCCGCTATCAGATAGATGACCCGGCGCACTGGTTTACGCAGGACCAGGTCGACCGCTTTCACGATCTCATCGTGAAAAAGACCGGCGCGGCCGACATCTCCCGCCAGGCCGGTCGCCATGTCAGCTCATCCAGCGGGACCGGGGTCGCCAGACAGTACATTCTCGGTTTCGTGGGCCCGGCCCTTGCCTATCTGGCCGCCGGCAAAGTGGCCGACAAATTCAGCCGGGCCACGGTCAACACCGCCCGAAGACTGGGCCCGAACAAAATCGAAACCACCTTCACACCGCTTCCCGGCGTCCGGGAAAAACCCTATCAGTGTGAAAACCGTCTCGGCCTTCTGGAAGCATTGGCCGAGGCATTTACCGGTAAATTCGCCCGCATCGATCACCCTGAATGCGTCCATCGCGGAGATGCACGCTGCCGGTACAGTGTCGCCTGGGACAAGTCACGGTCCTTTTTCTGGAAGAGAATTCGCAACGTCTCATCGGCCGCCTTTTTTTTGTTTTCGTTGTTTTTCTGGGAATTTATGTCGCTGCACCACTGGCTTACCGGCGGTTTCATCGGGTTGAGCGTGGTGATGGCGCTGTCGCTGATTGCGGCCCACTTCGAAAAACGCGACCTGATTAGAACCATTCGATCCCAGAAGGCCGCCGCCCAGGAGCATCTCGAACAGCTCAGCGCCCGCTACAACCATGCGCAGCTGGTTCAGGAAATTGGCCAGGCGACATCGACCGCAATGGAAACCGATGCGTTGATATCCGCCGTCGTGAGGGTCATTTCCAAAAGGCTCGATTTCGACCGGGGCGTCGTCATGCTGGCCAATTCGGACAAAACACGGCTGGAATACATCAATGGTTTCGGCTACAGCCGGGAGCACGAAAGGCTGCTGCGCGACAACGGCTTTCACCTGGACCGCACCGCGGCCCGCGGATTCTTCGTCCGGGCCTTTATCGACCAAAAACCTTTTCTGATGCAGGACGTGCGGGCCGACCAGGACCATCTTTCACCCCGCAGCCGGGCGTTGGCGCTGGAAATGGGCGTCAAATCCCTTGTTTGCGTCCCCATCGTGTACGAGAAAGAATCGTGCGGCATCCTGGCGGTCGACACGTTCAAATCCAAGCGCCTGCTCACCCAAAGCGACGTCAACCTGCTGATGGGCGTCGCCTCCCAAACGGCCATCAGCATCGCCATTGCCCGTTCTTTCAGCAGTCTCCAGGTCAGCGAAGAAAAATATCGCACGATTTTAGAGAGCATCGACGACAGTTATTTCGAGGTCGACCTCAGCGGCAACCTGACGTTTTTCAACGAGTCGACCTGCCGCATGCTCGGCTATGAACGCCACGAGCTGCTCGGGATGAACTACAACAAGTTCATGGACGCCGCTACAGCCGAGAAGGTCTTCAAGACCTTTAAGGCCGTCTTTCAAACCGGCCAGGCGAACCGGGCCCTGGATTGGAAGATGATCACCAAAGACACATCGGAATGCTTCGCCCAGGCCCTGGTGTCGCTCATTCGAAATCCCGCCGGTGAACCGATCGGTTTTCGCGGACTCGCCCGCGACGTGACCGGCCAGATGCTGGCCGAAAAAGAACGCAAGATGCTGGAAGTCCGGCTCCAGCAGGCCGAAAAGATGAAGGCCATCGGCACGCTGGCCGGCGGCGTCGCCCATGACCTGAACAATGTGTTATCGGGCATTGTCAGCTACCCGGAATTGTTGCTGATGGACCTGCCGGCCGACAGTCCACTCAGAAAGCCGATTCTCACCATTCAGAAATCGGGCGAAAAGGCGTCGGCCATCGTACAGGACCTTCTGACGCTGGCCCGGCGCGGTGTCGCCACCTCGCAGGTCATCAACCTCAACCAGGTTCTGGACGACTATTTGAAAAGTCCGGAATACCTGAAAATGCGCTCCCTGCATCCCGAGGTCGACCTCACCGTTGAAACCGAGCCCCACCTGTTGAACATGATCGGTTCGCCGGTGCATATTTCAAAATCGCTGATGAACATCGTCACCAATGCCGCCGAAGCCATGCCGTCCGGCGGACAAATACGGATCAAGACCGAAAATCGATATGCCGATCGGGCGGTCAAGGGGTTCGATACTATCGCGGCGGGCGAATACGTCGTCCTGTCGATAGCCGACGACGGCATCGGTATCTCGGCCGCCGATATCGAGCGGATCTTCGAGCCGTTTTACACCAAAAAAGTGATGGGCCGCAGCGGGTCCGGCCTTGGAATGGCCGTGGTCTGGGGCACCGTAAAGGATCACGGCGGCTACATCGACGTCAAAAGCCGCCCGCAGCGCGGGACTACTTTCACGCTCTTTTTTCCGTTGACGCGCAAGGCCCTCGAGCGCAAGCACGAACCGTTCGCCCGTGAAAAATACATGGGCCGTCAGGAATCGATTCTCATCGTCGACGATGTGGCCGAGCAGCGTGAAATCGCCTCTGAATTGTTGAAAAAACTCGGTTACACGGTGGCGGCCGTCTCCAGCGGCGAGGCCGCGGTGGCGTATTTGAAAGAAGAGCGGGTGGAGCTGGTCATCCTGGACATGATTATGGAGCCCGGCATGGACGGTCTCGACACCTACCGCAACATCCTGACCTTGAATCCCCGTCAGAAGGCGATCATCGCCAGCGGATTCTCCGAAACCGATCTGGTCCGGGAGGTGCAGCGCCTCGGTGCCGGCGTATACGTGAAAAAACCCTATACGACCGAGGAAATCGGCGTCGCGGTACACCGGGTCCTCAATGCGGCGAGCGAACCGGTCCCGAAAACTTTTCCTTTGGCGGGTTGAAGTAACCGTGGCGCAGTGCGGGAAACCGGCGGCGTATTTCGTCGAAAACAGCTGTCATCCCCAGTGGGTTCCCGGGCCGCTGAACAGTGGTCATCATCTCCCAGTAACGCAGGGGGTCGTAGTTCAGATTGCGCCACTGGATCATCTGGACCGGGTGCCGGCGCAGAAATTCGGTCAGGGCCTCGACTTCTTCGGGCGTGTCCGTAAAGCCCGGCAGGTTCAGATAGTTTAGCGCCACATGGATTCCGCGTTGCAGCGCCAGGTCGATCCCGGCGACGACATCGGAAAAGCGGTAGCCCACCGGCCGAAAGTAAGCGGCGTAGCACTTGCTCCTGACACTGTTCAAACTGATGCGGATGCTGTCGAGGCCGGCATCCATCAGCGCCGCCAGCACGGCCGGGCGACTGCCGTTGGTGTTCAGGTTGACCGTTCCGCGGACGGTCGCCGCGCGGATCGACCGAATGGCCGGTTCGATGACATCGGCCGCCAGAAGGGGGTCCCCCTCGCAGCCCTGGCCGAAACTGACCACCCCGCGCCTCACGCGGCGAAGGTGCGACAGCGCCACCGCCGTAATTTCCGGCGGGCTCGGCGTAAAGCAAATCCGGTTCTGGCTGTGGGGGATGCCACTGCCCTCCTGAAGCGAGAGACACCCGCGGCAGCGGGCATTGCAGCGCTGCGCGGTGGGCAGCGGCGCTTCGCTGCGGCCGAGGAAAAAGTTCTTGGCCGCCGGGCAGCCGTAGACAAGCGCGCAGGTCTCCAGATGCTCCCGCAGGCGGTTGGCAGGCATTTGCCGGCGTTTGGTGCGGATGCCGGTCGCAACGGCCTCCGGCGGCATGAGCCGCAGGTCCTGCCGCCTTTCCCGGTCCACCCGAAACACCGCCGATCGGTATCCATTGCGGTGCCACCCCACGGCGCCGTATGAAAAAAGCGGCAGGGGCGCGGCGCCGTCTCCTTCGGTGAAAGCGCTGATCCAGCGGACGACATAGCCGGGTGAGTTGAACGCCGCCACCGGAAAAATCGGTGTGCCGCGGCGACGGGGATCCTGCGCCACCTGTTCGAAACGCTCGTTATGGAGATCAAAGAGGATCGGAACGCGTCCGGGCAAAAACATCAGCTCTCCGCCGAAGGGCAGCTCGATGGTGTTTCCGCGTTCGAGCGGCACCAGTTGACCTGCCGCCATGCCGCCGGCGGCATAGTCTTCGAGTTCGTAAATCTCACCCTTGCGGTTGGCCACCAGAGCCCTCAGATACCGGGCTTTTTTTTTCAAGAAAACCTCCATTAGCGGTTTAGCGGGTCGCGAAATCAACCTGGCGCCAACCGTGGCCGCTGAACCGGGGACCGACCGGTATTATTTCTTCAGGGTGTGGTGCGCAAGGTGACCCAGTTCAGGAAAAATGAGGGCCTTCCAGGCCAGGCGGCAGGCATTCAGGCTGCCCGGCAGACAAAATACCGCCGTACCGGCGATGATTCCCGCCGTGGCCCGCGAGAGCATCGCGGCCGATCCGATCTCGGTATAGCTGAGGTAGGCAAAAAGCGGGGCGAAAGCCGTCAGTTCCTTCTCCAGCATCGGGCGCACGGCTTCGATGGTCACGTCTTCAGGCGTGACGCCCGTGCCACCGGTCAACACCAGCACCTGTGGGCGATGCTCCTGTATCACGGCCGTCACCGCTGCGGCGATGCGGGCCGCATCATCGGGAACAATGTGCCGGCAGATCACAACGTGTCCTGACGCCACGGCCTGATCCTCGATCCACCGGCCGCTTTCATCGGTTTCGAGGCTGCGGGTCGTCGAAATCGTCAAAATGGCGATGTCAACCGAACGGGGCGCGTTTTTTTTGTGTGCCTGAGTGCCCATGTTTTTTCCCTTTACACAATCCTCGAAATCGATTTCAAGCCCTGGCCGATGCGCCGGCTCGGGCCACGCAGACCGGCCAAGGGTTTAGATGACCGAATTGACTTGATTTTACAAGCTAATTTTATTAATTTGGCCGCTGAAATGATTACGTCATGCAGCGGCATTATCCTGGCGGGCGGGCTCAACACCCGTTTTTCGGGCCGAGAAAAAGCATTTATCACCGTCGGCGGCGAGCGTATCATCGATCGAATTTACCGGATTTTCCGGGACACGTTCGAAGACGTTCTGGTGGTCACCAACGATCCGCTGAAGTATCTTGGCTGGGATGCCCACATCGTCACCGATATCTTTCCGGTGCGCAGCTCGTTGACCGGCATCCACGCCGGTCTTTTTCACAGCCGGACGCCGCATGCGTTTTTTGCCGCCTGCGACACTCCCTATTTGAGAAAAGAGGTGGTGCAGGCTATCGTCGGCGCCATCACGCCCGACATCGATGCCGTCATCCCGAAAACCGCGGCCGGGCTCGAGCCCCTGTGCGCCGCCTATTCGACCCGCTGCCTGGACACGATCTGGCAGCACCTGACCAAAGACCGGCTCAAAATCCAGCGCATATTGAGAAAGATGCGGGTCAGGACCGTCCCAGAAGAGCGCCTGCGCCGGATCGACCCGCAGCTGACATCGTTTTTCAACATCAACTCGCCGGCGGACCTGCTCCGGGCCGAAGCCCGGCAGGGAGAAACACCGGCCCCGGACCGGTCTTAGAGCCCGTTAGGGGCTAGTTTCAGCCGCTGTTTGCGACCGTTCATTCGGGTGGAGGAGCCCACCTCGACGTCGCACTTAACTCTATTTTCGAACTAAAAGGACGTCCATGAACCTTGACCTGCTCATTGAAACCGTTAAACAACATCCCGAATTCGATCGGGTCGGCATGATGTTGTGTCACATCGGGATCGTGCGCGCCACTTCGCGGGACGGCCGACCGGTCAAAGGTCTCGAGGTCCGCGTCGATCACGATTTGCTTGCGGCCATCCTCGCCGAAGGGCGCCTGAAGCCCGGCATCGTGGCAATCGAGGTCCATATCGCCGAAAACCGTTACCTGGCCGTGGGCGAAGAGGTCATGCTGCTGGTGGTCGCCGGCGATGTGCGGGAAAACGTGCTGGCCGCGCTGCACTCCACGCTCGAGTCCATCAAAAAAACCGCCACCCGTAAAATCGAACATTTCAGATAGAGGAGGCCTGCGTATGACCGAGTTCACCCATCTGGATGCCGAGGGCCGAGTCCGCATGGTCGATGTCACCGCCAAGGAGGCCACCCACCGGACAGCCGTCGCCCGCGGGGCCGTCATCATGCAGCCCGCCACCCTGAAAAAAATTCTGACGGGCACCGTCACAAAGGGCAACGTCCTCGAGACGGCGCGCATCGCCGGCGTGATGGCCGCCAAGAAAACCGCCGACCTCATTCCGATGTGCCACCCGCTGCCGGTCACGCACGTACGGCTCGATTTTCTGCCGGACTTAGCGGCCCATGTGATCGAAATCGAAGCGGGCGTGCGCCTTGTCGGCCGCACCGGCGTCGAAATGGAAGCGCTGACGGCGGTAACCGTGGCGGCCCTGACCATTTACGACATGTGTAAATCCCACGATCGCGAAATGATGATTACCGATGTGCGTCTGATTGAAAAATCCGGCGGAAAAAGCGGCCATTACCTGCGCGGGGAGTAAATTGACATGCAAGCGGTTAACATGTGCGGCGGGTCGATGAGACCCTTTGTCGGTGGATGCCCCGCGGCGGGCAAGCCGGCTTTTCGACCGGCCGGGCCGGGTATAGGGATATGGCCGCTGCTATTGGGGCTGCTCTTACTGGCCGGCTGGATCGCCGGGTGCGCGGCCCCCAAAGAACAGGTGGTCCTGGAACTTGCTCCGGCCGGGCACCCCGATTTTACGGACGACATGCGTTTCGACGGCCTGGAGCAGAGTATCCGCGCCAGCCTGGCTTATCTGCAGCGCGTGCCGCCGGACAAGGAATTCCGATTCGGCGAGGACCGCTACTCCGCCGCGCACATGGTGCGGTCGCTGGACCTGTTTCTGGCCTTTACCCAATCCCGACCGACCGATGACGACCTGCGCCGTTTCATCCGTGACAACTATCGTGTCTACCGGTCTGTCGGCAGTGGCCCCGAAAAGGAGGTGCTGTTTACCGGTTACTATGAGCCCCTGTTGACGGCCCGGCGACACCCCGATTCCGCGCATCGGGTGCCGATCCTGGGACGTCCGGATGACATGCTGACCATCGACCTGGCCGCTTTTTCGGAGAAATATTCAGGGGTCAAGCTCACTGGCCGACTCGCCGGGCAGAGCGTCATTCCTTACTTTGAGCGCAAAGACATCGAGGAAGACGGGGTATTGGAAGGCAAGGCCCCTGTTCTGGCGTGGCTCGCCAGCCCCGTGGACCTGTTTTTTTTGCAGATCCAGGGTTCCGGTCGCGTGTTGCTCGACGGTGGCGAGTCGCTCTTCGTTCACTATGACTCGACCAACGGCCGGCCCTATCGGAGTGTCGGCCGGCTGCTGGCCGATGAAGGCAAAATTCCACTCTCGGAAATGTCGATGCAGCGCATCCGCTCTTATCTTGCGGACCACCCGCAAGAGATTCGCGACATTCTCAATTACAATCCCAGCTACGTTTTTTTTCGGATCGAAAAAGAGGGGCCGCTGGGGTTCTTGGAGGTCAAGCTGACGCCCGGCCGCTCGGTGGCCCTCGACTACCGGCTGTTTCCGCTGCCGGCACTGGTTTACATCGAAACCGAAAAGCCGGTTCTCGACGCCGGCGGGCAAATTAGCGACTGGCAGACATTCGGTCGATTCGTCCTCAGCCAGGACACCGGCGGCGCCATTCGCGGTCCGGCCCGCGCCGATCTTTTCTGGGGCAGCGGACCGTACGCCGAGGCTGCCGCCGGCCACATGCGGCAGCGGGGAAATTTATTCCTG
Organism: Desulfobacterales bacterium; assembly: GCA_049281435.1. Classification (GTDB taxonomy): domain Bacteria; phylum Desulfobacterota; class Desulfobacteria; order Desulfobacterales; family SG8-13; genus JARFQH01. The sequence continues at coordinate 13,211 of JBAPSB010000012.1, read as the reverse complement.
ATGGTCTTGAAGCCGGAAAGGGCAAACTGAAGTCCGGAAACGTTCTGGCACAATTCGCGCCTGGAAAATTGGCAGGGGGTAAAACATTACCACAAGAGACGGATCTTTTCGATTGCTTCCGCGATTTTCAATCGCAGAAACCCCAAAGAGACGCCGTTGCCGAAAATGGCAATCAACAGCAACTCGTCGTTGACTTTGCTGAAGTGCAGGTTCTCGTCCCGGCCCTTGTGGAACAACAGAGAAAATTCGTCTTCTCCGATGATTTTGGCCATGGCGTTGACCGCCCCGAAATTCCCGGCGGCCAAGGCTGCCAGAGAATACACGCCGTTCTGGCGATCCTTACCGCAACTCTTGGCGATGATATGCCCGGCCATATCGACCAGCAGGGCGACGGTCACGCCGCTGGCCGCCAGATCGGTTTCCAGAATGGTTTCCGTTTTTTCGAGTTGGTCCTGATCGAAAGCCTGAATCATAACCCGACAAATATATCAAAAATATGGTCTACCATCAAGCGGATTCACAGCCGGATTTTTGCCGGTGTTGACAGGAAATCCGAAACCAAGTAAAAATTAATACTTTTCAGAACCTGCATTTCATTTAAAACGATCCCTTTTTCCCGCCCGAATCACACGTCACTTTTGGTCACCGGGGGGAATCTGCAAGGAGACGGCTCATGTTTGGAATCGGCATGCCGGAAATGTTGTTGATTCTGGCTATTGCGCTCATCGTCATCGGGCCCAAAAAGCTTCCGGACCTCGCAAAGTCCATGGGGCGGGCTCTGCGGGAATTCAAAAAAGCGACCAGCGAGTTAAAGGAATCCATCGAGCTGGACACCGACTTCAAGGAGGTCAAGAAAAATTTCAAAGACAGCTTAACGGACGGCCCGATCGCCGCGAAAGACCAAGCCCAGGAGGGCCGCCCGGTAAAACCCGGCGAGCAGAAGGTGGCCGCCCTGAAGGAGGCCTACGACCAGTGGCAGCGGCAGGGTGTTGCCGGCGAAGGGGAGAAGAGCGGGGTGGATATTTCCGAAACAGCGCCGGGAACTCCGGCGACAACAGTGGGTGAAACCGGCGATGACCAGTCGGGGAAAACAGGGCAGGAAGGGCCGGCCCACAATGGATGAGGAGTCGAAACTGCCGTTTACCGTCCATCTGGAAGAACTCCGCAAGCGCCTGATCGTTTGTTTTGTCGCCGTCGGCGTCGGCTTTGTCATCTGTTATGGATTCAAGGAATACCTCTTTCAAATCCTGGTCCATCCCCTGGTAAAGGTGATGCAGCCCGGCGATTCGCTGATTTTCACCGGACTTCCGGAAGCCTTTTTCACCTATCTGAAAGTGGCCTTTCTGGCCGGACTGATGCTGGCCATCCCGGTCATCATCTATCAATTCTGGGCTTTTGTGGCACCGGGCCTCTATGACAAGGAAAAAAAGCTGATGCTGCCGATCGTCTTTTTGTCCACCTTTTTTTTTGTCGGCGGCGCCCTGTTCGGATATTTTCTCGTTTTCCCCTGGGGTTTCCAGTTTTTCCTCGGATTTGCTTCGGATACCATCCGTCCCATGCCCTCTATGAAAGAATACCTCGGATTCTCCGCCAAATTGCTCCTGGCTTTCGGGCTGGTCTTCGAACTGCCCCTGGTGATTACCTTTCTGGCCCGCCTCGGCATCGTGTCGGTCGACTTTTTAAAAAAGAACCGCAAGTATGCCGTTCTGATTTTTTTTATCGGGGCGGCCATTTTGACGCCGCCGGATGTCGTCACGCAGATCATGATGGCGGTGCCGTTGATGGCACTCTATGAGATCAGCATCGTCGGCGCCCGCCTCTTCGGGAAAAAGAAAGCGGAAGCGGAGACTGTTGAAGAATCCGCCCCGGCCGGCGGCGGTAATTGAGACATTGACGCTTTGGAGAAGCTCGGTTTATAGCCATTGACAAGCGCCCGGCGGCTTGGTAACACATGCGCATATCAGGGGGGAGTTTTCCACTCGTTCACTTAAGGTTTTTCGGCGACGGAATATGCTAAGGTTCATTCGGTAACTTGCAGGAAATGCCCATTCGAGGAAAGGAGGTTGAAATCAATTTATGAAAACGCGTTCGTTGTTGATGGCAATGGTCATCGGAGTTGCCCTCGTGTTTTTCGCAGCCGGAATTTATGCCGCCGCCAAGGTGGAGGATGTCATCAAAATTCAGGATAAAAAGTGCGAGTACACCAAAGGCATCGTCGAGTTCACCCACAAGAAACATACCGAGGAGTATGCCAAAAAATCGCCGGATTTGTTCAAGGACAACTGCGGCACCTGCCACCACGATGACAAGGGCAAACCGCTGACCAACCTCGCCGCCGGTCAGGAGGTGAAACGGTGCATCGAGTGTCACGACAAGTGCGGTGAAGCGCCCAAGGGCAAAGATGCCCCCAAGCTCACGGACAAGGAAAAGCTGGCGTATGTCGCCGAGGCTTTTCACACGAACTGCCGCGAGTGTCACAAGGATTTCAACAAGGCCAACAATACCAAGGACGCGCCGACCACCTGCACCAAGTGTCATCCCAAGTCCGAATAGTCAGACAGGCCGTCATCGGTGAAAATTTAAGGCGGGCAGCAGCCGAACCGGCAGCGGCCCGCCTTTTCTTATCGCTGCGGCGGTTTTGCCGCCGGTCAACGCATCGGCCCGCTCAACCCTCCTGCCGCAGAACCAGGCCGACCCAGCCTTTTTCGGCTGCCTGCCAGTGGCAGAAAAATCCTCTGCGGCCATAAACCGCCAGCAGGTCAGCCTGCTCATCGCTCTTTATGCCGGCGAGCACCAGTGAACCGCCCGTCGCCAGATGCGCTCCGATTAGCCCCGCCAACTGCTTTATCGTCGGATACCGTAAATTCGCAGTAATGATCGTGAACCGGCCGCCGTCCGGCAGCTGAGAAAGGGCCTGGTCCGTAACCAAAAAGCGGGACGCCAGACCATTCACGGCCGCGTTCTCCCAGGCCTCCGCGCGCGCGCACGGGTCCGGATCGATCCCCACGGCCCGTCCGATGCCCAGGTGCAGGGCCGCGAGGGCCAGAATTCCGGAACCGGTGCCGATGTCTAAAAGAGCTGTCTCTTTTCCCGAGATGCGGCCGCCGGCGCCGGCTACGACCGCATCGACACCGCGCAAGGCCAGGCGGGTTGACGGGTGGCGGCCCGTGCCGAAGGACGCTCCGGGGGCAATCCGGACAATCGCGCCGGGGGGAGATTTCGCACAATGGGGATCGATGCCGGGCGGCAGGACGACGATGTGTTCGCTGACCCGCAGCGGCTGCAGGGGGGATATGTCCAGGTAGCTGGCGCCGTATTCGTAGCTGTAGGCCAGTTCGCCGGCTGCCAGCAGGCGCCTGATCATGTCGCGGGCACGGCGGGTGCCGATCAGATACCGCTGTGAAAGGACTTTTTGAAGTTGGCAAGGGCTGACCCTGTGCCGCGCGGCGCAAACGTATTCGACGGCAAAATCAAGTATTTCCCGATTTGACACTCGACTGGCTCTCTTCACGGGCCGCGGCGCCCTGCCGGAAAGACCGGGCCATATGGACCACGGCTTCGGCCCAGGACGGAGCGCCGAGAGCATGCAGATGGGTGTAGGTGGCCAATACATTTTTCCGGCAGGCCCCGTCCCTTCCTTCCCAAATGCCGGCGCCGCGTCGCATGCGAAAGACCAGGTCCGCGTCTTGGCCCCCCCATTCCAGCACCCGTGAGTAGTGAAATTCATGTCCGCGGTACTCGCTGCCGACAGCAAAATAGGGGTTGGGGCGATCGACGGCAATAACCGTGTAGCCGTGTCCCTGCGGGCGTTTTGAAAAACCGTAAGAAATCGGCAGTACGCCTGCCATGGGATAGGTCCGGTCATCCAGAACCAGCTCTTTGCCCAGGTACATCAGCCCACCGCACTCGGCGTAAATCGGCAGGCCGCCCTCGGCCAAGCGCTTCAGTTTCTCCCTGAAGCGCACGTTTTGCGCCAGAGCTTCGGCGTGGGTCTCCGGAAAACCGCCGCCGATATACAGTCCATCGATGTTCGGAATGGTGTCAGTTGCCAGCGGGCTGAAAAAGACGATATCGGCTCCGGCGGACGAGAGCGCCGCGATATTTTCGGGATAATAAAACTGGAAGGCCGAATCCCTGATGATGCCGATGCGCGGCGCCGTCAGGCCGGCGGCTGGCGACGGGCGGCCGCCTTTGTCGGAGGCATCCGGCATCGGTTGCGGCGAACGAAGGGCCGGTGCGCAGGTGGCGATATCGATCAGGGCCGCCATGTCGATGTGATTTTCCACAATCGCAGCGATGGCGTCAATCGAGTCGCGCGCCCAGCCATGTTCCGGCGTCGGCACGAGGCCCATGTGCCGCTCCGGAAAATTCTGTCGGCTCAGCTTGGGAACGGCACCTATCACCGGCACCCCGCAATGGGTCTCGATGCTTTGGCGCAGGATGGTTTCATGGCGGGCGCCGGCCACCCGGTTCAAGATAACCCCCTTCAGGGCCACATCGCGGTCGAACTGTTCGCAACCGGCGACGACGGCCGCCGCGGTGCGGGTGGTCTTGGTGGCATCGATGCACATGAGGACCGGCGTTTGAAGCAATTTGGCCAGTTCGGCGCTGCTGGTGGTCCCGTCAACGTCGATACCGTCGAAGAGACCGCGGTTGCCTTCGATGACGGCGATGGCCTGGGGGGAGGAATGCGCGAGAAAGGAGGACAGCACGCGTGTCGCAGGAACCATGAAGGTGTCCAGATTGAAGCAGGGCCGGCCGGCCGCCAGGGCAAGCCAGCCCGCATCGATATAATCCGGGCCTTTTTTAAACGGCAAAACGATGTGACCGCGGCGGCACAGGGCCGCGATAACACCGATGGAAAGGATGGTCTTTCCCGAACCGCCCCGCAAAGCCGATATCATTAATCTGGGAAGTACCAAGCCATCCTGCCTACAACATCAGCAACTGTCAAACAGCGGAAATACGGTGAACAGACACTGCAAAAACCGGTCGGGGTCTACTCTTCTTTTTCTTCGTGCTCGGCCGCGGCCTGTTTGCCGGTTCCGGGCATGCCATACATGGACGTGCTGCCACTGGACCAGTATTCCAGGACGCCTTCCACGACCAACTTGTTGACGATCTTCTTAGCATCCCGGGGTTTGGATTCGAGAATTTTGGCCAAGTCGTTGAAATAGAACTTCGACTTGGTCTTGAGTTTTTTGGTTAACTCGGTGACAATCTTTTCTTTTGCCTCTTCGTATTCCATAGTGAGCCCCTTTTCGGAGAATGCGGGGGGCCCCGCAAAAACGCGCTGCCCCCCGCCTCGGTTCGAGCAGTCGGTTTAGAACTTGAACTGGCTGGTTTGACGCCAGGTGTAGTACGCCGGATCGCGGAAGTCATCGATCAGGTGATGCGTGAAATCGAGTTCGCATTTCTCGAAGAACCGCTCCCAACCGATCCGTTCGGCCCATTCCCCGAGGCGCTCATATTTCCTGGCATCGGCGCTGTAGGTCTCGACCATCTTTTTGATCACGTCCGTGGTCTCGGGCCAACGCGGCGCATTGTTGGGCAAAAAGGCCACGACGACCTTCGAGAACTTCGGCGCGCTGATGCGGTTGGACACCTTGCCGCCCGCCATGATGACGATGCCGTCGCCTTCCTTGTCGGCCAGGGGCATGGCGGGGCACATGGTGTAGCAGTTGCCGCAGAACATGCAACGTTCGTTGTTGACGGCGACGCTGTTGACTTTGACGCCGCCCACTTCCACCTTCGACGGTTTGATGGCCGCCGTGGGGCAGGCCGCGATGGCCAACGGGATTTCGCACATCTTGTCGAGATACTCGTGATCGAGCATCGGCGGCTTGCGATGGTAGCCCAAAATGGCGATGTCCGAGCAGTGAACCGCGCCGCACATGTTCAGGCAGCAGGCCAGGGAAATACGCAGCTTGGCCGGTAGTTTGTGGCTCTTAAAGTAATCGAACATTTCGTCCATCACGGCCTTGACCGGTCCGGATGCATCGGTGGCCGGCGTGTGGCAGTGAACCCAACCCTGGGTGTGAACGATATTGGTAATCGAGGTGCCGGTGCCGCCCACCGGAAACTTGAAGCTGCCGCCGTCGAACTTGCGGCCTTCCAGATCTTTGACCAGCGCGTCGACCTTGGACTGGTCGTCCACCATGAACTCGATGTTGTTACGGGTGGTCCAGCGGACATAGCCGCCGCAGTGCTTCTCGGCAATGTCGCAGATTTCGCGGATGTGGGCGGTGGTCATCAGCCGCGCCCCGCCGCAGCGGACGGTGAAGACCTTGTCGCCGGATTTGGCCACGTGCACCAGAACGCCGGGTTTGAGGACTTCGTGGTACTGCCACTGGCCCTTGTTCTTGGCGATGACCGGAGGGTAAAATTCATCATATTTGCGCGGACCGATGTCGGTAATCCGGTCTTCCATCGGTTTTTTGGGATTGTATCCGGAAGATATAAATGCCATGGTGATTCCCCTCCTTATCTCTTGTGGTCTTTTCTGAATTCGTTGACGTCGCGTTCCCAACCGCCCGGCACTTCATCTTCCTTCCAGAAGATGTAGGGGTTGGAGCGCGGTTCTTTGACATGGCGCGCATCCGGCTTAATCCCGGTCGCCTCGAGCAGCTTCTGAAAGCCCTGGCGCTTCATGAGTTCGCCCAGGCGCTCGCGGTTCTTGCCTTCCTCCATCCACCAGTCCCAGATGCCCTCGATGACTTCCTTGATTTCGTCGTAGGGCTCTTCGGCCTTGACGAAGGGCACCAGCAGGGAGCCCATCTGGGCACCGTCGAGGATGGGGGCCTTAGCCCCGACCAGCATCGACAGGCCTCGGTCGTCGCCGATGTGCAGCGCTTTCGGCATGACGTTGATGCAATGCATGCAGCGGTTGCACTCCTTGGTGTCGATCTTCAGTTTTTTGTCTTCCATCCACATGCACTCGGTCGGACACAGCCGGATGACTTCTTTCTGGATGTTGAAGGCACCCCAGTCGCGGCCGTCGTGATCGCCGGCGTTGGGGGGGAGTTCGCCGCCGATGTAAGCCTGAACGGCTTCCTGGTCTATTTTTATATCGTCCTTCCAGGTGCCGATAAAAGAGATGTCGGACCGGGCGATGGAGGCCACGCAGCAATTGGGGCAGCCGTCGAACTTGAATTTGAACTTGTAGGGAAAGGCCGGGCGGTGAAGCTCGTCCTGGTACTCGTTGGTCAGGGTGTAGCACAGCGCCTGGGTGTCGTAGCAGGCGTATTCGCAGCGGGCCTGGCCGATGCAGTCCGAAGGGGTCCGCAGGTTGGATCCGGAACCGCCCAGGTCCTGGTTGTAGGTGTGGGTCAATTCATAAAAGACTTCTTCCAGCTGCGGGGTGGTGGTCCCCAGGAAGATGATGTCCCCGGTCGAGCCGTGCATGTTGGTGATGCCGCTGCCGCGGAGATCCCACAGATCGCACAGCTGCTTCAGGTATTCGGACGTGTAGAACTTGCCGCCCGGCTGGTTGACGCGCATGGTGTGGAAATGGGCGACCCCGGGAAACATTTCCGGTTGATCGCAATAGCGCCCGATGACACCGCCGCCGTAACCGAAAACGCCCACGATCCCGCCGTGCTTCCAGTGGGTCCGGCCGTGCTTAAAGGAGAGTTCAAGAATGCCCAAAAGGTCATCGACGACATCGACAGGAATCTGGAATTCGACGCCTTCCGCGTTCTTGGCCCGCTTTTCGGCCTGTTGCTTCAGGTCCGAAACGAAGCTCGGCCATGGCCCAGACTCAAGCTGGTCCAACATAGGGGTTGCATGTTTCGCCATCTTTTTACCTCCATTGTTTTTTAAAAAAATTGACTTGAATGCCTCTATCGCTACGCTATCGTGCCCGGAGGGCGCCTCATTTCACCTCCTCTCACCATTTTTATTTGCGCGGGTTCATTACCATGATTAGCAAAGGGCAGCTATAAAATGAATGCCTGTCCTTGTCAATAAAAAAGCTCCGGATAACGGGCATGGTTGGCGAACCTCATAATTAAATATGCCATTTTTCCACTTGTTTGTGCCGTGTGCCGGTTCAAACCACATCATATGGTGGGTGGCCCACGTTCAGGCCTCAACCGGTCGATGGCCTGGGTCAACTCCTCGCCGTGGCGCTTGAGGTGCTCCCGGACCAGGGCTGTCTCCGCCACGGGGCCTTCCATCCGTAAAACGATCCCCTCAAAAAGCGCATCGCGGTCCTCGCCCGACAGCACCTTCAGGTAATTTACAAACCGTCCGGGCAGTCCGGGCGGAATCCGTTCGTAGCGCGCCTGCAGCGCCAAGCCGTCGAAAAATCCGTCGACAGCCGCCGCCACGGCCGCGTCATCGGCCCAGCCAAAGGCCCCCACACCGTCGAACCGATCCAGGCGGATGCGGATCGACAGTTTAAGAAAAAAGACCAGCAGAGCCTGCAGGATGGTGTCCGCATTTAGGGGAACATCGGTGAAAAGGGGCACATATTTTCGAACGGTTATCAGTCGCAGATCGATCCGCGGCCCGTCGGTATTAACGATGAAATCACCGGCGGCGTTGTGCCAGGCAACGATGTGCTCGAACGACTCCAGGTCATAGTAAGCCGTCAGAATGAGAGCGATGCACCGGTAGATCTCGGCCTGCTGAAGCGCCGGCAGCGGCCGGACGCCTTTATCCGGGTCCCAGACCACGAGCCGACACTCGTTTCCGGCCGATTTGGCGGGTGCACGGCCGGCCGAATCGGCCGACAGATGAAATTCGTGGTATCCCTCCAGCCATTCCCCCACAAACATTTCCAGGCGGTCGCAACGGCCCGGAAACACGGCTTCGCCCCGGCCGTAGACCCGGGGCATAAAGCGGTAGGGAAACCGGTCGTTGAGCCGCCGGATATTGCCGTAATCCTGCCCGAGACAGGCCCGGCCGGTTTTGGTCACGGCGACGTTGACCACGAATGCCGGCCGGGTGTTTCCCACGGCCACTATCACTCGGGCCGGGTGATAGTATTGACCGTGTTTTTCGAGGTAAATCCGAATGGGGCCCAGATCCGCCGGCGCCACCGACCGCCCCGATTGTTCTTTCACGGCGCCGACCAGGACAGCGCATCGATCGGCGGTTAAAAACCGGTGCACGGCCTGAAAATAATCGCCGTAGGACACTCCGGGCCCGCCGGCACTTTCGGTGGCCTCGACGGTTGCGGTGGGTCCAAGGGGCAGGGGCCTTCGCCAGCAGGGCGCGCGCGCGGTGACCGGGGTGTCGTCGGCGGCCAGGAAATAAAGGACTTGCCGCTTGTCACGGCCGGGGCGGGAAACGGCTTCCGGTTGCACCCGGCAGCCGCCGGCCGGGGTCTGCGGATTACCGATGGCGCTCAATCTCCGCCAGGATTTCCGGCGCAACGGCAAACCCGAGTTCCACGGCCTTGTCGCAATGGATCACGGCCGTGGCGTGATCCCCCTTTTCGAGGTAGGCAATGGCGAGATTGTTGTGCGCCGGCGCAAAATCCGGTTGCAGCTCGAGCACCTTGAGATTGGTCTCGATGCTGTCCTCGACGCGGCCTTTCATCAGGTAGGCGTTGGCCAGGGTGGTGAGCGCCTGGGCAAAGCGGAAATTAAAAAAGGTGGCTTTTTCCAGCGCCTCGATAGCCTCATCGACGTTTCCTCTCTGCAGCTCGACGAACCCGATGTTGCCATAGCCCTCCGAGAAACCGGGCCGGGCCTTGACCGCCATCTTGTTGTATTCCAGGCATCCGTCCAGATCGCCGCGTTGCAGCTGAATGCCGCCGATCTGCACGTACGCCTCCGCCAGGCCGTGGCTGCACTCTATCGCCTTGCGGAACTCTTTTTCGGCTTCGTCGTATTTCTTCTGGCCGGCCAGGGCGACCCCCAGGTTGTAATGCGATACGCCGCAATCGGGATTCGCTGCGATCGCCGCCCGCTGCTTGGCCGTATACTCGTGTACGTCATTTGCCTGTGCCATATGATCAAGATCTCCTTTAATTTTAAAGTATTATTGTAACCACACGCTAAGCCCCCGCTGCCGCCAAGGGGCATCCCTCTTCGATAGGCTTTATGATAAAGGCTTTGGCTGTGGTAGCGGTCGTTGGCGTATGACTCGACATCCGCCTCCCTCCGGCCTTGCCAAAATCTTTATCTTAAAGCCTATATTTCGTGGCTGTCCGGCCTGATGGCCGGAAAATATCGCCTGCTTCTGGTGTTCCCTAATATGACGGCCATATGATGTCAAGGCAGGCCGCAACCATCACACGGGCCCACGGCTGCCGACGCCTTTCCTACAGGCAGGTTTTTTCTTGACATACCGGGACCTTTTCTCTACCGTCACAGGTGACATGCGGGCGCCGCCTCGACGGGCCGCCTTGCCATACCGCACAAAAGGGGGTCGCCATGCTGGAGGGATGTCATACCGCCATTATCACACCGTTTGACGGCGCCGGCGTCGATTACGACGGCCTGGATGCACTGGTCGCGTTTCAAATTCAAAACGGCATCGACGGCGTACTGGCCGCCGGAACCACCGGTGAGAGCCCCGTGCTGACCTGGAATGAACACAACCGGGTCATAGAGGCGGTGGCGGCCAGTACCCGCGGCAAGTGCCACTGTATCGCCGGCACCGGCAGCAACAACACCAGCGAGTCGCTGGCGGCCACCGAACATGCCGTCAAGGCCGGTGCCGCTGCGGTCCTGCTGGTCGACCCTTATTACAACGGACCCAGTTCGCTTGAAATCCGCCGCGAATACGTCGCTCCGGTGGCCAAGGCCTTTCCGGAAGTCCAGGTCATCCCGTATGTCATCCCGGGACGAACGGGCGCCCAGCTGCTGCCGCAGGACCTGGCGCTTTTGAGCCAGTCTTATTCGAATGTTCGCAGCGTCAAGGAAGCCACCGGCGATCTGGACAACATGAAGCGCACGCGGGAGTTCTGCGGGCCGGATTATACGATTTTATCCGGCGACGACGGCATGACCTTTGCCATGATGACGGACCCCGATATCATGGCGGCCGGTGTGGTTTCGGTTGCCTCCAATATCGCGCCGGGGGCGGTCGTGCGCATGGTCGGCCTGCTGCGCGAGGGCCGGCCGGACGAGGCGCGGCTGCTGCTGTCGACCCTCGAGCCGTTGTTCGGGCTGGTAACCGTCAAGACCATGGAAAAAACGCCTTACGGCGACGTAGTCTGCCGGGCCCGCAACCCCCTGGCGGTCAAAGCCCTGATGACCATTTTGGGGATGCCTTCCGGTGGTTGCCGCCGACCGCTGGGAAAAATGACCCGCAACGGCATCGAGGTCGTCCTCGGGGCGGCGCGCACCGTTCAGTCCGCAACCCCTGAAATTTTTGAACCGGTGGCCAAATTCTTCGGCGTCGACATTGCCGAGCGGCTCGAGAATCCCGCGATCTGGGAGAACCTGATCTACCAGGACTATTGAGGCCGGGCGGCTCGGAAAACAGGTCTCTGCCCGCGGGTTTAGCGGCGGCAGGAGGTTAAAGATCCACTGCCGCCGGGCTAACCGGTTTGGCTTTTCTCGTCGGTTTCAGGGCGGATTTTGACATCACCTTCTTTGAAAATCAGCCATTTCAACCACTTCATTCCGAATTTGAGCAGGTCGATGTCATCTGCTTTCATGGCCGCCACCGTGTCATCGTCGACGATATACCGCGCTAAAAACGAACTTCCGAAGACAAAAGACCTGAATTTGTCGATGTCGTAGCTGGCCAGAAAAAACATCTTCTTGGTTTGTTCGGTCAGCTTCAGGTTCGGTGGAAAAGAGCGTTTGCGAACCATCAGGTCGGTCCACTCCGCGTTGACCTCATCCCGCGTGTCCACACCCTGATCCTGGCGCCATTCCCGCACACTCCACACCTGATCTTCCTGGAAGCCATGACAGTGCGGCTCGTTGACGAAAAAATAAAAGCCGGACTCATCCACCCCTTCCCGGTAACTCAGCGAAGCGACGCCCAAGGGGTAATAGCGGCAAGTGGTGGGCCTGTCCGCGTACACGATACAACCGTCCTCTCTGACAAAGGGGCAGGAGTGCTGGTCGTCATCCAGCAATTTGAGGGTCACCACCGGCAGATCGGTTTTCTCCAGCAGCCGCACGTCGGTGTAAAGGGCTAAAAAATCTTCGGAGGTCAATTGCAACCGGTTTTTGAGCCGGATGATGTCATAGGGCGTCAAGACGATGTTGATCCCGCGGCAGCATTTTGTGAAGCAGTCGATGTCCTTGTGGCACTTGAATTTGAAGCGGTTGTCCAGGCCGAGCTGCATCGGCTCGATACCGGCTTTGTTTTCGCTGTCTGACATTCCAAGCCTTTCGCTTGTGGTTCAAATCGATTTCAGCCCGGGAAAAAAGCCCCCGGACGCCGATGGGACCTCACCCTATCCGAGCCTTCAGGGCATGTCAACCCGCAGCCGGCCGACTCTCTGGTCGCCCCGCTATCGAGCCCATCACAAATTAGGGCTTGATTTAAAGGCCGAATCTACTATATCGCTGGCGTAGGTGACATGCGGAAAAAAATCAGCATTAAGGAGAAAATCATGCCGTTAACCATTAAAAAAGCTGCTAAACTCAAAACCAAACCCGACCAGGAGCACCTGGGTTTCGGTTCGCATTTTACGGATCACATGTTCAACATGGATTATGATCCCGACCAGGGCTGGCACGATCCGCGGATCGAGCCCTATGCACCCATCGTCATGGATCCGGCCACGATGGTGCTGCATTACGGGCAGGGAGTTTTCGAGGGGTTGAAAGCCTACCGGACGCAAAAAGGTGGTGTTCAACTCTTCCGCCCGCTCGAAAATGTCAGGCGCCTGAACCGGTCCGCACGCCGGTTGTGCATTCCGGAAGTCGCCGAGCAGGGGTTTATGGACGCCCTCAAACAGTTGATCGGCATCGAAAAGGACTGGGTGCCCCAGGCGCCCGAGACCTCGCTCTACATCCGGCCGACCATCATCGCCACCGATCCGTTTTTAGGGGTCAGGGCATCCAATACCTACCGGTTGTTCGTGATCCTCTCGCCGGTCGGGGCCTACTATCCGGAAGGCTTCAACCCCATAAAAATCTGGGTTACCCGAGACTACGTGCGCGCGGTGCGCGGCGGTGTCGGGGAGGCCAAGACGCCCGGCAACTACGCCGCCAGCCTGCTGGCCGGAAACAAGGCGCATGCCGAGGGCTACACGCAGGTGCTGTGGCTGGACGGGGTGGAGCAGAAATACC
>JBAPSB010000011.1:0-6778 GCA_049281435.1 Desulfobacterales bacterium | reverse complement strand
CCGACAACGCCGCCAAAACCCGCGGCAAGTCCATGATCTTCCTGGGGGCCGGCACCAACCACTGGTACCACAGCGACATGATTTACCGCACGATCATCGCCCTGACGACCCTGTGTGGCTGCCAGGGGGTCAACGGCGGTGGCTGGGCCCACTACGTGGGACAGGAAAAGGTCAGGCCCCAGGCCGCGTGGTCCCAGGTCGCCTTCGGCCTCGACTGGCGCCGGCCGCCCCGGCAGCAAAACGGCACGTCCTGTTACTATTTCGCCACCGACCAGTGGCGCTACGACACCCTGCGGCCCGAGGCCATCCTTTCCCCTTTGGGCGACGCGGCCCCGGCGAGCCACATGGCCGATTACAACGTCATCGCCGCGCGCCTGGGCTGGCTGCCGTCCTACCCGCAGTTTGACCGCAATCCGATCGAGCTGGTCCGGGAGGCCGTCGCGCAGGGGGCCGCCACGGATGAAGACATCATCGCCTATGCCGTGGAACATCTCAAAAGCGGCGCGTTGCGGTTTGCGGTCGAAGACCCGGACAACCCCCTCAACTTTCCGCGGGTCTTGTTTCTGTGGCGCGCCAACCTGCTGGGCGCCAGCGGCAAAGGGCACGAGTACTTCCTCAAGCACCTGCTGGGGACCGAGAACGCGGTCTTCAACACCGACGGCAGTTTGCGCCCCGCAGAGATCACCTGGCGCGAGCCGGCCCCGGAAGGAAAGCTCGACCTTCTGGTGACCATGGAGCTGCGCATGTCCACCAGCGCGCTGTATGCCGATATCGCCCTGCCGGCTGCGGGCTGGTACGAGATGCACGATTTGAACACCACCGACATGCATCCTTTCATCCACCCGTTCAACCCGGCCATCGACCCGCCGTGGGAAACACGGACCAACTGGGAGCAGTTCAAAACGATAGCCGCCAAATTCTCGGAACTGGCGGCCGATCACCTGGGGGAAGTAAAGGACCTGGTGGCCACGCCCCTGATGCACGACAGCCCGGGCGAAATTGCCCAGCCGGACGTCAGGGACTGGCGCAAGGGCGAAACCGAACCGGTCCCGGGTAAAACACTGCCCAATCTGACGGTGGTGACCCGTGATTATGCCAACACCTACAAGATGATGACGGCCCTGGGGCCATTGGCCGCAAAGGTGGGTGTGGGCTCGAAGGGCGTCACGTGGAAGGCGGAGGAAGAGGTCGAGGCGCTGAAGGAATCTTTGGGGACGGTGGCCGCAAGCGGTGTCTCCTGCGGGATGCCGCCCATGCGGACCGCCAAACAGGCGGCCGAGGTCATCCTCATGCTGGCGCCGGAGACCAACGGGGCGACGGCGGCGAAGTCGTGGGTCGGTCTCGAGCGAAGAACGGGCCTCGATCTGCAGCACCTGAGCCGCGACCGGAAAGGCGAGCGCTACCGGTTCGATGACCTGACCGTTCAGCCCCGCAAGATCATCACTACGCCGATCTGGAGCGGCATCGAATCCGAAGACCGCCGCTACTCGCCGTTTGTGATCAACATCGAAGAAAAAGTCCCGTTTCGCACCCTCACCGGTCGGGCGCAGTTCTATCAGGATCACCCCTGGATGTGCGCTTTCGGCGAGCAGCTGCCGCTGTTTCGGCCGCCGCTGGACGTGCTGGCCCTGGAGGCGGCCGAGGTGAAGCGGGAAAGCGGCAAGGAGATCACCCTGAACTACCTGACCCCGCATTCCAAGTGGTCGATCCACAGCACCTATTCCGACACCCTGACCATGCTGACCCTCTTTCGCGGCGGGGAGGCCATCTGGATCAACGACGAGGACGCCCGCAAAATAGACGCCCGCGACAACGACTGGCTGGAATGCTTCAACGCCAACGGGCTCGTGATGGCCAAGGCCGTCGTCAGCCCGCGGATACCGCCGGGCAAGGCCTTCATGTACCACGCCCAGGAGCGCCTGATCAACACGCCCGGATCGAAGCTCACCGGGCAAAGGGGCGGCACCCACAACAGCGTCACGCGCATCATGGTCAAACCCACCCACATGATCGGCGGCTACGCCCAGCTGAGCTACGGGTTCAACTATTACGGGCCGGTCGGTTCGCAGCGCGACGAGGTGATCGTTATCCGCAGGGCCGGGGAGGTTAATTGGTATGAAGATTAAAGCCCAGTACGCCATGGTGTTGAATCTGGACAAATGTATCGGCTGCCACACCTGCAGTATCCCCTGCAAGAACGTGTGGACCAACCGCCAGGGCGCCGAATACATGTGGTTCAACAATGTCGAAAGCAAGCCCGGGATCGGCTACCCCAAAAAATGGGAAGACCAGGGCGTCCACCGCGGCGGGTGGCACCTCGACGGGGGCAATTTGAAACTAAGGGCCGGCGGCCGGCTTCACAAAGGGCTCAATATCTTTCACAACCCCGATCTGCCGACCATCGATGCGTACTACGAACCCTGGAGCTACGATTATGAAAAACTGATCAAAGGACCGCGCCGGAGCCACCAGCCCTCCATTCGGCCCGTGTCGCAGCTGACCGGTGAAAATATCCGCCTGCGCTGGGGACCCAACTGGGAGGACGACCTGGCCGGCCTGGGCGAAACCGGCGCCGGGGACGTCAACTTCAGAAACCTGGAAATCGCGACCTATCTGCAGTTTCGCAATGTCTTCATGTTCTGGCTGCCGCGGCTGTGTGAACATTGCCTGAACCCGGCCTGCGTCGCCTCCTGCCCGTCGGGGGCCCTGTACAAGCGCGATGAAGACGGCATCGTACTCGTGGATCAGGAGCGCTGCCGCGGCTGGCGGTATTGCGTTTCCGGCTGCCCCTACAAAAAAGTTTACTTCAACTGGAAAACCGGGCGCGCCGAAAAATGCATTTTCTGCTACCCGCGCATCGAGGCCGGCCAGACGACCCTGTGCGCCCACAGCTGCGTCGGCCGCATCCGCTACGTCGGGCTGCTGCTCTACGATGTGGACCGGATTTCGGAGGCCGCCGCGGCCGGATCCGATCAGGCGGTCTACCCGGCGCACCTGGACATTTTACTCGACCCGCACGACCCGGCAGTTCAAAGCGCCGCCGCGGCCGCCGGCCTTTCCGCCACTTTCATCGATGCCGCCGGGCGCTCGCCGGTATACCAGCTGATCAAGGCCTGGAAACTGGCGCTGCCCCTGCACCCCGAGTTCCGGACGCTGCCTATGGTGTGGTATATTCCGCCGCTCAGCCCCGTGACCCGCCAGGTCGAGTCTTCACAAGAACAGGAGGCCATCGACGCCATGCGGATTCCGATCACCTATCTGGCCAACCTGCTCACGGCCGGCGACGAAGCCCCGGTCCGGCTGGCGCTCAAGCGGCTCTCGGCCGTGCGCCAGTACATGCGCGCCCAAAGGGTCGAGGGCCATGTCGACGAGCAGATTCCCGCCGGAGTCGGAATCTCCGCGGACACCATCGAGAAAATGTACCGGTTGCTGGCCCTGGCGCGCCTCGAGGAGCGTTTCGTGCTGCCGACGGCGCCCGTCAAAGAGGCCGACATCTTCATCCACCAGGGCAGCTGCGGCTACGGTGAGGCCGTATGAAAGGTTACGGGTTACGGGTTACGCGGTCAGTCCTGCCGCCACGGGGAAAAATTGTTGTGCCGGCCAGCCGGTTTAGCCCGTTGAGTCGGTTTAGCCGGTTTAGCCCGTTTAGCCCGTTGAATTTGCCCGGTCCACGAAAACCCCCCTCCCCTCGTGGGAGGGGCCGGGGGAGGGGGATGTATTCCATCATTCCATCATTCCAATTGTGAGCGAAGCTAACCAAGTGCAACGATGTAATACCTATGAACGATGACGGCATAAACCCCCTGCGACTGTTGTCTGCGCTGCTGGTGTATCCGGATGAAGAGTGGCTGCGGCAGATGAAAGACATCGAAACCGCCCTGGGAAACCTGCCCGCCGGGGAAGTGAAGCAGGCTGCGTGTGAGTTCCTGAACCACGTAACGGCGTGTTCGCCGATCGACCTTCAAGAGGCCTATACGGCCGCTTTTGACATGAACCCGTCAACCACCATGAACCTGACCTATCACATCTACGGCGACACCGAAAAAAGGGCGGAGGTGCTGGCGGGCCTGCAGCAGCGCTATCAGGATGCCGGCTACGAGCGCACCAGCGGGGAGCTGCCGGATTACCTTCCGCTGATGCTCGAATTCCTCTCGATCTGCCCGGATGAAGGGGCCGCCGGGTGGGTAGGGGAGTGCTTCCAGGGATTCGAAGATTACCTTATTCGCCTGCGGAAAACGGCACCGGCCTATGCGGATTTGCTTCACCCGCTGATTAGACTGGCGGCAAGCAGCCCCTTGTCTTCTTCGATCAAAATGGATGCCTGCAGCCAGTGGCGACGCTAAATAGCGGCTGAACGAAAAGTCTTTCCTCCCTGCCCCTTGACGGGGGAGGGCCGGGGTGGGGGTGTATGACGCTAAGCAGAAATATCTCCCGCCCCCAGCCCCCGCCAGTGAGGGGAGTTCTCGGTCAGACGCTGATACGCTTAATAGGAGGCCGTCATGGATCTCGGCTACACGCTGGTTTTCACCGTCTTTCCGTATGTGTGTCTCACCCTTTTCGTGGTTGGCCACGGCTACCGTTATGTTACCGACCGGTATAAATGGAATGCCCGCTCCAGTGAATTTCTGGAGAAAAAATCCCTGCTTTACGGCTCGGTCCTGTTTCACTGGGGGATGGTGGGCACTTTCCTGGGCCACGCCGGGGGCCTGCTGATTCCACAAAAGTATTTCGACCTGGCCGGCATCGGGGCCCACACCCACGTGACGATCGCTTACTGGGCCGGGTTGGCGGTGGGGTTGGCCGCCTTTGTCGGGGCCGTGCTGCTGCTGTGGCGGCGGCTGGCGACTGCGCGCGTTCACGCCGCCGGCACCCTGAACGATGCGGTCACCATCGGCGGCCTGGTGGTGGTCATCGGGCTGGGGCTCTACAATGTTGTTTTCGGCCACTACAACGTGCTCTACACCCTTGCGCCCTGGATACGGGGGATCGTGACGTTTACGCCCGATGCGGCGCTGATGCGCGAGGTCCCGCTCAGCTATAAGATCCATGTCATCAGCGCCCTAACGCTGCTCGGTTTTTCGCCTTTCAGCCGGTTGGTGCACATCTGGAGCGTGCCGGTTTCCTACTTTGTCCGGCGCTCGATCGTCTTTCGCCGCCACCCGTCAACTCCCTACGGCATCCTGAACGCCCCTTATCTGAAAACCCGTCGCAAGGAGGGCTGACATGTCCGATGAAGCTGTCTGCTACGCGCAATCGAGCCGGGGGGCGGCCCTTTTCTGGACCACGCTGGCTTTTTTCGGCGGGTTCGCCGGCGTTTCCGCCTTCGGGCCGATTGTTTCCAAACTAAAGGGCAGCCTGGGGTTGAGCCCGCTCTTGATGGGCCTTTTGGCGGCCAGCCCGGCCCTGACCGGCTCCCTGCTCAGGATCCCCTTTGGCGCCATGGTCGATCGGACGGGCGGCAAAAAGCCGATTCTGGTCCTGCTGGCCCTGGCGGCCGCGGGGATTGCCGGGATCACGCTGATGTTCTGGATCTACCCCGTGCCTTTTCCCGCGCAATATCCGCTGTTTCTGTTGTTCGGCGTTCTCTGCGGTTGCGGCATTGCGGTTTTTTCGGTGGGCATTCCGACGGTGTCGTACTGGTATCCGCAAAAAAGCCAGGGATCGGCCCTCGCTATATACGCCGGACTGGGAAATCTGGCGCCCGGCATGTTTGCCCTGCTGCTGCCGTTTCTGGTGGAGGCACTGGGATTTTCGGTTTCCTATGTGCTGTGGTTCGGTGTGATTTTCGTTCTGGTCATCGTGGTGCAGGTGTTCATGAAGGACGCGCCCTATTTTCAATACCGGGAGATGGGCATCGACATCGACCCGGATGCGTTGCTCCTGGCCTGTGGTGAAGAGCTGGTGCCCTCCGGCACGGCAATGCAGTCGCTTCGAAAAGCCGCTTCGGATGGGCGCACCTGGATTCTGACATCCTTATACTTTGTCTCATTCGGCGGTTTTATCGCCCTGACGGTCTGGCTGCCCACGTATTGGGCCGAGCATTTCGACCTGAGCCTGGTTTCGGCCGGTGGCTTGACAGCCCTCTACTCTCTTTCGGCCAGCCTGCTCAGGGTGCTGGGAGGCTATACTTCCGACCGGTTGGGTGGCGAGCGCGTCACCCTGTTCTCGTTTATCATCATGGGCATCGGGGCCCTGCTGATGATGCTGGCGGGATCGAGCGGCATGGCCATCACCGGCGAGATGATCCTTGCGTTGGGGATGGGGTTTGCCAACGCCGCGGTTTTTAAACTGGTCCCCAAATACAGCCCGGCGGCCGTGGGCGGTGCGGCGGGTATCGTCGGCGGGTTGGGGGCGTTCGGCGGCTTCGTGATCCCGCCCTCGATGGGGCTTTTCGTCAAGTTCAACGGATCGGCGGGCTACGCGCAGGGATTTGGCGTCTTTCTCGCGCTTTCCCTGGTGGCCGTCGTTCTGATCACTGTCTTGAACCGACAGGCACCGGCGGGTGTCGCGGCCGCACCGTTAAAAGCCAAGGATGGGGCTGAAAAGGGGTTCCCGCCGAAAGAACCCGCAGCCGAGTGAATACGTTTTTGAAAAATCGACCGATGATAGTGCTGAAAAAAGGGGAGGATGGTGAAGCCTTTCCAATTTATTGGTCGAGCAACCACAGATCTTTAAGATAAAGATTTAGGCAAGGCCGGAGAGGGAGGCGGCTGCATCGTCATTCGCCAACGACCGACACCAGCAGCCAAAACCTTTACCTTGGAGCCTATTTATGAGC
>JBAPSB010000010.1:0-18071 GCA_049281435.1 Desulfobacterales bacterium | reverse complement strand
GCTTTAGTGTGCGAAAAGTGCCGCGATCGAAGCCGCCTGGGGATGGGCGAAGATGAGAATCAACGCCACGACCAGTGCGTAAATACACAATGATTCGATCAGTGCCAGACCGATCAGCATGGTCACCGTGACTTTACCGGACGATTCGGGATTGCGGGCGACACCCTCGACCGCAGCCCGCAGGCCCATGCCCTGCCCAAGACCGCAACCGAAAGCGGCGATGGCAATCCCGAACCCAGCTGCCGTAACACAGGCGATGAAAAATTCAAGTGCTTTTGCTTCCATACGCTACTCTACCTCCTTGTTGAATTGTGTTGTGTGGCTTCTTCCAATTTATCCCAACCGACGGTCACGAAGACCGCTTATCCGCTGAATCAGTGGGCGTGTTCCATCGCGCCGGCAAAATACATGACCGAGAGCAGAAAGAAAACGAAGGCCTGCACGAAGGAAACGAAGATCCCCATCGCCATGATCGGCAGGGGTGCAAAGAAGGCCCCGGCCAGCATGAACAAGATGCCCAGAACCAGTTCGTGTCCCATGATGTTGCCGAAAAGACGGAAGGAGAGCGACATGATGCGCGCCAGGTGGCCGATGATCTCTATGATCAGAATCAGCGGGCTCATCCACCAGACCGGTCCGAGGAAATGCTTGACGTACTTGGCACCGTGGTACTTGACGCCGATGAAGTGCGTGAAGATGAAAACCGGCAGGGCGCAGGAGAGGGTCGTGTTGATGCTGGCGGTCGGCGGGAAGAACCCCGGCAGCAGGCCGCATAGGTTGCACACCGCGATGTAGATGAACAGCGTGGCGACAAGCGGAAAAAACCAGCGCCCTTCCTCACCGGTGATGTCGACCATGAACTCTTCCATTCCGGAAATCACGATTTCAAAGAAATTCTGGCCCTTGGTCGGAATCATGCTGATGCCCTTGGCGGCAATCGCCCCGCTGACGATCAGGAAAATCATGACAAACCAGGTGTAGATGACGTGGGGGTAAGCATGCGCAAAATGCGCCGCACCGGGACCGAACCACTCGAACACCTTGACGAGAAACAGATAGGGATGCTCCATCCTTAGACCGCCTCCTTGAAAATGAGATTTTTTGCCTCGCGCAGGGTCGCCAGGATGATGCTGGCGACCACCACCGAAAGGCCGAGAACCAGACCGACCGGGTTCACGAAATGCCCGGCGATAAGCACGAAAATAATGAAGCCGCTGGCGATAAAGCGGATATAGTACTTGGCCAGAATGGCGTTGGGGGATGCCAGGTGGTCAGGGGCGAGGGCTTTTCTGAGGGTTTTCGCCAGAAGATGAAAGTTCAGGGTGACCAGCAGCCCCCCGCAAAAAATTCCCCTGGCAAACGCGGGCGGAGCGAAAAGAAGGCCGGCCAGGCTTGCGGCCGCAAACAGAATCCAGTTGGCGCGGGTAACAAAGGTTAGGATTCGCTGCTGTATGTCCATCCGCAAATTCTTTCTCTTCCGAGCCGAAGCGTCCGGGCGGGCTCAAAAAACCAGATGGCCGTCAGGGCCCTCAAACGATCCCGCCTGATTTCGCCCGGCCGCCGGTCCTGAAGCCCGGAACCTTCAGAGGCGCCGGCTCTTTTTGATGGCCAGGCCGATATTGCGATAAGCGGCGGCGATACCGAGCCCCAAGCCAATCAAGGTCAGCCAGGGCGTGGTCTGAAACACCGACCTGTCCAGGTAAACCCCTATTGCCAGACCGATCACGATCGAAAGCGACACCGAAAAACCCAGGCTGGCGAAAAAGGCCAAGTCACGAAACTGCCGTCTGGATTCCCGTTTCATGTCAGTTTGTCAACCCGCCGATAGGCCCGCACCGCACCCTTAAAACGTTAGAGCACCTAACATAGGATCAGGGGCAAGTCAATGTAAAATTCAGAATTTTTTTATCATTCCGTATGATTATCAACTATTTGAATTCTCATACACTTTCGAACGCCGGCGCGCCCGACACCGCCGAATATGCGGCGCTCCCGTTGTAAGCGTTCACAGGGTGCCGCAGGTGCAAGGCGTCGGGCACGCCGGCGTACTGGTGTACGTCAAGTGCCCGACAACGCCGCAGATGCGGTGCCCTGTGAACGCTTACGGGAAGCGTATGGTGGCGGCGTCGAACACCGGTCCGTCCAGGCAGACATGATAGTAGCGGTCCGGAGCGTCCCGGGACGCCACGGCACATCCCAGACAAGCACCGATACCGCAGGCCATCGCGGTCTCGACCGAAACCTGGCAGCGCACGCCGCGGGCGGCCGTAATGCCGATGACGCAGTCCAGCATCGGCAGCGGACCGCAGGCAAAGACCACATCGGGGCGGCGGGCGGCCAGGGCGATATCGACCGGGTGGGTCACCAGACACCGGTCGCCGGCACTGCCGTCGTCGGTTGTGGTGCAAACCGGCAGGTCCAATGCGGCGAAATCCTCCCGGCACAGGAGTTCCGTGCGGGTGCGCCCACCGAGAAAAACCTCGCACTGCCAGGGTTTCAGGCCGTTTGCGACCAGGTGCCGTGCCAGAAAAACCATCGGCGCCACCCCCATCCCGCCCGCAACGATATAGACCCGTCCGGCCGCCGGCGGCAGGACGAACGAACTGCCGAGGGGCCCCAGGACGTCCAGGGTCTCGCCCGGCCGGCGGCCGGCCAAAAGGGCCGTGCCCTTGCCGACCACCTTGTAGAGCAGTTCGATGCCCTCGATCCGGTCGGCCGCTGCGAGCAGCTTGTGGATCGAAAACGGCCGCCGCAGCAATGGCTCGATGCCATCGGATACGCGGAGCATGACGAACTGGCCCGGTTTGGCGTGTGCGAAGCCGTGGCGGCAGGTCAGACCGATGGTGAACACCCCCGGAGCGACCGCGCGGTTCCAGGCGATCTGGAATTTATTCTGAAACATGACGGGTCCTCATCGCAGGCCGATGACTGCCGCAAACCGGCCGGTGACCCCTTGCCCGCGGTAGGAAAAGAAACGGTCGCCGTGACAGCGGGTACACAGCCGGCTGGAAAAAATGCTCGCAGCCGGCACGCCGGCCGCACACAGCTGATCGTGGCTGACGGCCCAGAAATCGAAGTGGTGGCCGGCATCTTTGTAGGGCCAGAAGGATCGCGGAATTTCCTGCCGGTAATTCACGAATTCGGCGCAGCAGGGACCCAGCGACGGAGCGATGCCGGCAACCAGATCGCCGCAATCGATCCCGAAGGCGGTCGTCATCTCCTGCAGGGTGCGCCCGATCACGTTGCCGATGCTGCCCCGCCAGCCGGAGTGGATATTGGCCACCACCCGCCGCACCGGATCATACACCATGACGGCCTGGCAGTCGGCCGCCTGGATCGCGAGATATCGCCCGCAGACATCGGACACCAAGGCATCGACGGCCGGCACGCCGGCCGGCGGCGCACCGGACACAACCGCCGCATCGGTGCCGTGGACCTGCCGCGCAAATACCAGTTCCGATGCCTCCAGGCTGCGCCGGATAGTCTCCCGGTTGCGCCTGACCTTTTCGGGCGCATCACCGACGCTGAAACTCGTATTGAGAAAGTGATACGGCGGCCCGCTGCAGCCCCCGCGGCGGGTGAACACCGCATGCCGGATTTCCGCAAAATCCTTCAGGTTTGGAAACTGCAGGCAGGCCAAACCGTTGTAACGGGTGTCAATCAAGGCGCGGTCCCTGCTGGCCGGACTGTTTTGAAATGAAAAAGTCTCTCACATTTTGCCGGGCATGTCCATGCTCGGTTGTCTGCTCATTTCTGGGCAAGTATTGAGTGCAGTGATTCGTCGCTATGTATCTCTTTGGCCATGCTGCTTTTCGGCATCACCCTGATTGGCTCCCGCAACCCGAAGCCGTTGCCATGGGCCCGCGACTTCCTGGTTGCCGATGTGTATGTCCCCGTGATGGCGGGGTTGGTTTTTTTCGGTCTTTTCGGCATCGTCAGGTTTATCGCAGACCTGCCGTCGAGCCCGATCAACGTGGTGGAGGTTTTGGGGGCGGCAGCCATTCTCCTTGCGGCGGTCGGGTGTTTAAAGCTTATGCGCATAAAAAAAAGCTGGGGGAATTTGAAGCCCAGGAACGACATGCCCAGGCATCGAACCTGACGGTTTTAACGGCGAGGGACCACACCGAAGAACCGACGCCGCCGGCCAGGCCCAGGACTCCCCGGCTGGCCGCGTGACTTATTGGCGGCAGGTCGGGCGCTCACGGAAAGATAAAACGACCCCGCTGCTACTCGTTCCTGAGGATATCCAGCACCTCGACCTTGGCCGCCTGCCAGGCCGGATAGGCGCCCGCCAAAAGCCCGAGCAGGACCGAACCGACCATAGGCCCGACGATGAAAACCGGATCGTAGACCACCGGCATCGCACCGATTTTATAGATCAGCAGCACCAGGCCGGCGGCCGCCACCACGCCGACAAATCCTCCCGCCCCGGCCATCAAGCCGGATTCAAGGATGAACTGGCGAATGATGTCCAGCCGCCGGGCCCCCACCGCCCGCCGCACGCCGATTTCCATCCGGCGCGAGCGCACCAGCAGCACCATGAGGGAGAGAATTCCCAGGCCGCCGACGGCAAACGAGATGCCGGAACTGAGCAGCCCCAGCGTCTGAACCAATTGCAGGGCCTGCTCCTGCAACTGGATGGTATCCCTGGCGGTCAGCAGGCTGAAATCGTCGGCTTCACCCTCTCCCAGGCGGTGACGCCGCCGCAGGATGCTGGTGGCCGTTTTTTTGACCGCTTCGGAGGAGTCATTGTCGCTCAGCTGAAGGTAGACCCCGGTAATCCAGTCCTGGTTGCTAAAGCGCCGCATGAACGTCGACAGGGGAACGAAAACCTGCTCGTCCTGATCGCTGCCGACAATGTCGGCGCCCTTGGGCTCCATGACCCCGATCACGCGCACACCGGCCCGGAAGATGTAGACCATCTCCCCCAAGGCCCGCTCGGGCTTGCCGAAAAGCCGTTCGGCAATCTTCGCTCCGAGCACGCACACCTGGGCCTGGCGCTTCTCGTCTTCCCAGCTGATGAACCGCCCCACGGCCGGGTTGAAGCTGCGCACCACGGTGTACTCCGGCCAGGTGGCCACGACCTGGCTGGGGACCTTGACGTTGCCGAAGCGGATCGGAAGCTCCTTGCTGGCAAAAGGCACTCCGGCCTGCACCTGCGGGATGGAGCCGATCAGTTCGCGGGCGTCCGGCAGAGTGAAGGTGGTGGTCACGTTTCTGGCCGACGCCGACCCCGAGCGTCGAAAAAGGACCTTGCCGTTGCGGGCCATGAACAGGTTGGTCCCCAGTTTGGCGGTTTCCAGCTCGGCCTTGAGATACATGGCCTGGGACACATGCTGGACGGCCGTCAGCGCCAGGGCGCCCAGGAAGACACCGACCATGGCCAGAATGGTTCGCAAGCGGTGCGCCTTGAGCGACGCCAAGGCAATCTTTAAACTGAAAAACATGGGCCCTTTGTCAATGCTCGCCTTTCAGGGCTTCTATCGGCGGCATGGCTGCCGCGGCCCGTGCCGGCCGCAGGCCGAAGACAAGCCCCATACAGGTGGCCGCCAGGGTGGAAAAGGTGAATACCTTCCACGAGATAAGGATCTCCAGCACACCGAGCTGCGCCAGCACCTGACCCAGAGACAGTCCGATCGTCACGCCCAGCAAAGCCCCGGCCAGGCTCAAAAAAACCGATTCGGTCAGCACCTGCAACAAGATCGCCCAGTCGGGCGCCCCAACGGATTTCTTGAGCCCGATCTCGGACCGGCGTTCGGTGACGCTCAGGTAAAACAGGTTGGCCAGAACGAACCCGCCCACGACCATCGCCACCAGGGCCGTGATCCCTAAAAAAAGCACCAGGCCGCCCTTGAACATCGACAGGAACTTGAGAATTTCGTCGGCGGTGAGAATGGAGAAGTCGTCCGGCTCCTCAGGCTGCAGATTGTGCAGGTGGCGCAGCAGGCCGCGCAGGTTCTCGACGTGGGCCTTCATGTTTTCCGGCGAGTGAAACTTGACCCTCAAGGCCCGGAAATACTTGCGGCTCAGGTTGAAGCGCTGGGTCAGGGTCGTGATGGGCAAGATGACGCGGTCATCGACGGAGTTCGAACCGCCGCCGCCCGAGACCCCGCGATAGGAAAGCCGGCCCACGATCTGCACCGGCACTTTGTCGACAAAAATCGTGTGACCCACCGGCGATTCGCCGCCGAAAAGATCTTCGGCCACCATGTCGCCGATCAGCCCGAGCTTGGCCCCTTTCTGAACATCCTCCTCGGTGAAATCGCGCCCCTCGGCCAGCGGCCAGTTCCAGGCTTCGGCGTAACCGGCGGTGGCCCCGACGATGACCGGCACCTGGCGGCTCTGACCGCGATAGCTCACGGTGACGTCCCCCTTGCCGCGCATCGGCACGACCAGGTAGGCACCCGGCAGCGATTCGCGCAGCTTCTGGGCGTCCTCGTAGGTCAGCGTCAAGGTCCGCCGGCCCACCGCCCGGCTCTGAATGTCACCGCCGAGGACAAAGGCCGCATCGGGACCAAACAGCTTGACGATCTGCATGGCCTTGCGCTCGGCCCCGTCCACGGCCGCCACGATCACCGTCAGCGAGGCGATGCCTAAAGCCACGCCGAGCACGACGAAGAAGCTGCGCAGCTTATAGGCCCACAGGGCGGTAAGGGCCATTTTGCCGATGCGCCAGACCTGCCGCGCCGCGTCAACTATGGGTGATAAGGCCGTCACCGAGCCGGATTCTCCTGCGGGCATACCCCGCGACCTCATCGTCGTGGGTGACCAGAACCACCGTGCGCCCATGGGCGTGTATGCTGGCGATAAGCCGCATGATCTCGGCACTGGTCTTTGAGTCGAGCTGGCCGGTGGGCTCGTCGGCCAGCAGCAGCAGCGGGTCGTTGATCAGGGCGCGCGCCATGGCCACCCGTTGCTGCTGGCCGCCGGAAAGCTGGCTCGGCCTGAAATGCATCCGGTCGCCCAGCCCCACCTGGTCCAGGATCTGCTCGGCCCGCTGCCGCAATTCGCGGGCCGGCGTGCGGCCGTAAAGACCGGGCAGTATCACGTTTTCAAAGGCGGAGATATACGGAATCAGGTAAAAAGTCTGAAATATGAAGCCGACCGTCCGGTTGCGAATGGCGCTCAGGGCATTGTCTTTTAGGGCGGAGACGTCTTCTTGCCGGAGAAGATACCGACCCGTCGTGGGACGGTCGAGCAGGCCGAGAATATGCATGAGGGTTGATTTCCCGGAGCCCGAGGGACCCTGCAGGGCGATGAATTCGCCGCTGTCGATCGAAAGGGATATGCCTTTGAGGACTTCGACCGCGCGGTCGGCCTGGATGTAGGTCTTGACGATGTTTTCCAGTTCCACGAGCCGCCGCTCCGTCATCAGGGCTTGCCTTTCTTTTCCTTGCTGCCGGGCAAAACGAGCTGGGTGGCCACCTTTTCCCCGGCGCCGAGCCCTTCCAGCACCTCGGTGTGGCTAACGCCGGCGAGGCCGAGTTTCGGCGTGACCTGACGGATCTTTCCCTTCTCATCCTGAACATACACGACCTGCAGGCCGTCGACCCATTTGAGGGCGTTGTTGGGAATATTGAGCACGTCGTCCTTGACCGCCACGATGATCTGGACCTGGGTGGTCATTTCCGGGCGCAGAAACGGGGCCTGTTCCGGGTTTATTTTGACCAGGGCGCGGTAGTAGACGATGTTGTCGCGGATCTCGGGTTCGGGGTAAATCGCGTCCACGGTGCCCTCGAAGACGCGTCCCGGGTAAGCGTCCACCCGGAATTCCACCGGCTGGCCGGGGTGCACCTGACCGATGTCGGTTTCGTCAACGTAGGTCCACATTTCAAGGCGCGCCGGATCCAGGACCGTGATCAGGTTGGCCACCTGCAAACCGGCCACGATGGTCTCGCCTTCCTGCGCCGTCACCTGGCTGACCACGCCGCTGATCGGGCTGTAGATCCGGGTGTAGGAGGTGCGGACCTCGAGGGCCGCCAGCGAGGCCTCGGCCTGTTCGACCGTGGCGCGCGCCTTGGCGGTCTCTTCGGTGAATTCCCGCTGCAGGCGCTCGAGCGTGGACTCTTTGACGGCCACCTGGCTGGTTTCGACATCGGCCTTCTGGCGCACGTCTTCGATGGTATCCTTTGAGATGACATTTCGATCGGCCAGCTTCTGTTGCCGCCGGTAGTTGTTGCGCAGGTAATCGGCGCGGGCGCGCGTGAGATCCAGGTCGTGCCGGGCCTCCTTTATCCTGAGGGGATAAATCCGCTCCACCCGGTTCAGCTCGGCCTTGACTGCCGCCAGTTTGGCGCGGGCTTCAGTCAGCTGCGCCTCGAGTTCCCGGCTGTCGATCCGGGCCACCAGTTGGTCTTTTTCAACCGGATCGCCGACCTTCACCTTCATCTCGACGATGGTCCCGGTGGCGCGGGCGCCGATCTTGACGATCGCGCCCACCTGAGATTTGACGATCCCGGTCTGTTCGAGCACCTTGCGAACCGTGCCGCGGGTCACGGTGCCGGTCGCCAGCACGGTGATTTTCTTGTCCGCGGTCGACGATTTCCACCAGAGCCCCCCGCCGGCAGCCAGCGCCAGAAACACGAGCAATACGATAATTTTTTTCATCATCGGCTATCCATTTCAACTAAACGAGGTCCCGGCCGCGGGTAAAGCCTTTGTCTTTTATAGCAAATTTCGATGGCATGCAAGCCTGCGCGCCGGCTCGACCCCGGCCTCCGGCGGCCCGAACAGCAGCTGGTCCGTCCGGGCCGCGGGCAGCGCGTGGCCGATCACCCAGGCACATCGCCCGCTATTATCAACATCAATCGAAAACCCGGTTGATGTTCACAGGCACCTGTTGTATGTTTTATTTACGGGCAGCATCCTTCCTGTCACGATGCGGATGCACCCCCGCCGAAACCGATCCTCACCGAAAACAGGATCCTGCCATTGGAGAGCTTTCCTATTTTATTTACCCCTGACCGCTTTTCTTCATTCACACCCTTAACTATAGGCTTCAAAATAAAGATTTTGGCAAGGCCGCTGGGAGGCGGCTGCAGTGTACTGCGCCAAAGACCGATACCACAGCCAAAAGCTTTATCATAAAGCCTATATCAGGAGGTAAACCGATGAGTGACTATTTGATCGTGGTGGTCAACCGAGCCAGCGCCCGCTTTTTTACCCTCGAACCGGTTGAATTCCCGGAACTGGAGTCCGGCCCCCGGATGGTGGCGCACAAGGAACTCGACAACTCGGAAATAACCGATTATCCGGAAATGGTGACCGATTCGAAGACCGGCCGCGGGGCAGCCCCGCGGGGCGGGAGCGTTCATGGTTATGACGACAAACGCGATCAGCACCTGGATGAACTGCGGCGCCGTTTTGCGGTCAAGGTCCTCGAGCAGATCCGGCGCCTCGCCAAGGCCGAAGGCGCGCGGACCGTCATCCTGGCGGCCTCCTCCCGCATTCGCCGCTTCCTGTATCCCGACGTCGAGCTGCTCGAACGCCAGGGCATTCACGTTCAAAAGCTGTCGAAGAACATGATCAATTTCACGCCCCAAAAGATTCACGCACACCTGGCCGCAGAGGGCCTCGTGCCTCAAAAAAAACGCATCAGTGTCTGAAGAAAAAAACCGGAGTCGGGAAAGCGGGTTTCCGACTCCGGCGCCGATCGGATGGGTCAATATAGGGATGCAGATGGAATCCGAGGGGTCGATCACGCCTGGATGGGCGTCAGGACAAGGGTAACGCGGCGGTTCATGGCCGCGGAACTCGAAATCGGCTGTGATTCGCCGAATCCGATCGTCGTCAGGCGCTCCGGGGCGACGCCGCGCTGAACGAGCGCATCGCGCACGGCATCGGCACGGCGTTTCGACAGCGTCAGGTTGTAATCCCGCGGCCCCGAACTGTCGGTGTGGCCCTGGATCTCGATCAAGGTCTTCGGATAGTCGTTGAAAACCTTGGCGACCCGGTCCAGCTCGGCCGCGGCGCCCGATTTGAGCGCCGCCGAATCGAAACCAAAAAACAGGTCGCTTTTGAAGGTCGCGATCAAAACGTCTTCGGACCGTTGAATGGACGCCTCGTCGGCGGCCGTCGCGGCGGCCATTGCCTGGCGCAGCGCCGCTTCCTGCCGATCCATGTAGGCCCCGATCTGGTTTCCCAACAGTCCGCCGAGAACCGCTCCGGCCAAGCCGCCGATGATCGCGCCCTCGGCGCCATGGCCCTTGCGGGCCACCGATCCGCCGATAACCCCGCCGATGGCGCCGCCGGTTCCGGCACCGATCGCGGTCCCGGTTTGCTGTTTGTTGGTCGGGCCTTGAGACGCACAGGCCAGCAAGAAGATGAAAGACACCACCGTACACAGCGTTTTCAACATTCAACGGCTCCTTTTGGGGTAGAGATAAATCGGTAAATGGACTTGGTTATTTTAAGAAATTCGGCATTTAAAATCAAATATAAAAAAAGTCTGATGTTGATCTCTGCGGGCTGATCGTTTACATTGAGCCCGAAAATAAACCGGTATCGAAGGCCTTTATCGCCGGAATTCGAAAGCAGAAAAAGATGCGGCTCGATCGGGGGTCTTTGTGTTTTTTCGCCTGGAGGCTCGGACGAGATGGACCGTGTCCGCAATGAGGTTTTTCTAAGTGGATCTCAGGATTCACGAAGAAATAATAAGTTCGCAATTTCAGGTGTTGAGGCGACCGGCCGGCAAGGCGCGAAAACGCCGGAATATCCGGATATTCCGAGTTTTCGCACCGGCCGCTGGACGGGATGGATCGACAGTTGACATGTGAAGTTATTTTTGAGTGAGCCCTAAGCGCGGGGAGAGCAAAAATGGACCGCTATGCGGAACAAACGCGGCAGGTTTACGAGGGTTGGGAAGAATTCTACAACCGGTCGGTAGACGAGAAGCTCGACTCGTTCCGGCAGAACGGTCGCATCTTCGACGTCATCTACGCCCAGCAGTTCGAACGGGAATTTCTGGATTATCTCTGCTCCCTGGCGGAAAAGATCCGGCTGCTGGCCAAAACAAAAATGGGGCTGGGCAAACTCAAGCGCCTGCTGCAGCACAAGCGGGCCATGCTCTATTTCGTGCAGCCCTCGACCCGGACCTATCTTTCCTTTCAGAATGCCTGCTACGCCCTCGGGTTGAGCGTTTCCGAGATCCGGGGCACAACAACCAGCTCGGAGGTCAAAGGCGAGTCACAGGAAGACACGATCCGCACATTCGCCAGCTATGTCGATTTGATCATCGCCCGCCACCCGGAAGCCGGGTTTGCCGAGAAGACGGCCTGGGTGCTGAATCAGACCGAACGCCCGGTACCGGTGTTAAACGGCGGATCGGGGCCCGACCAGCATCCGACCCAGGCGCTGCTGGACATTTACACCCTCGAGCGCGAATTCAGCCACTTGGGCGGCCTGGATGGGAAAAAGGTCGCCATGGTCGGCGACCTGAAGCGCGGCCGAACCGTGCGCTCCCTGAGTTACCTGATGAAAAATTACCGCGGCATCACCCTGTATTTCGTGGCGCCGGAGGTTTTCCGGATGCGCGAGGACATCAAGGGTTTTCTGACCAAACACGGCATCCGTTTTCATGAAACCGACGATTTCGAAAGCGTCATGCCAGTGGTGGACGCCATTTACATGACCCGCATCCAAAACGAATACGCCGATCATCCAGCGAGCGAGACCGAGACCTACCCGGCCTTTCACTTCAAGACCCGGCACTTGGCGATGATCCAACCGCACTGCGCGCTGCTGCATCCCCTGCCCCGGCGCTATGAGATCGACGTCGCCGTCGACAAGGACCCGCGCGCGGCCTACTGGCGGCAGGAACGCTGCGGCATGTGGATCCGCGCCGCGCTGATCACCTACATCTTCAGGGTCGACCAGGTCATCCTGGAAGAGTTTTCGTGAGGATGAGAGCGGTTGCCAGGGCGACTGAAACGCGCCCACTGGCTGCTAGGCCGTTTTCGTCCCGGTTAACCGACGTATGTTTTATGGAGCGCCCCCATGGCTTGCACCCTGAAAAACCGCCATTTTTTGAAGCTGCTTGATTTTTCACCCGCGGAAATCACGTTTTTGCTGGAACTTGCGGCCGACCTCAAAAAGGCCAAATATGCCCGAGACGAGCGGCCGCGCCTGCAGGGAAAAAATATCGTTCTCATCTTCGAGAAGACCTCCACCCGCACCCGGTGTGCCTTTGAAACGGCCGCCTTCGACCAGGGCGCGCGGGTCACCTATTTAGGTCCGACCGGCTCGCAGATGGGCGTCAAGGAATCGATCAAGGACTCGGCGCGGGTGCTCGGCCGCATGTACGACGGCATCGAATACCGCGGGTTTGCGCAGGAAAAAATCGAAATCCTGGCCCGTCATGCCGGGGTGCCGGTCTGGAACGGCCTGACCGACGAGTTCCACCCGACCCAGGTCCTGGCGGACTTTCTGACCATGACCGAGCACAGCCCAAAGCCCCTGAACCGGATCAAGTTCGCTTATCTGGGGGATGCCCGCAACAACATGGGCAACTCGCTGATGGTCGGCGCGGCCAAAATGGGCATGGACTTTCGCGCCGTATCACCGGACAGCCTCAGGCCCGAGCGGCAGCTGACAGCCGAGGCGCTCAAGATCACCGCAGACACGGGTGCCAGGATCACCATCACCGGCGATCTGGCCGCGGGTGTCAACGGCTGCGATTTCATTTATACCGACGTGTGGGTATCGATGGGTGAGCCGGCGACGGCCTGGCAGGAGCGGATCGGATTGCTGCAGCCCTACCAGGTCAACCGGGCGGTGATGGAAATGACCGGCAACCCGGAAGTAAAATTCATGCACTGCCTGCCGGCGTTTCACAACCGGGAAACCACCCTGGGCGAGGAGATCCACGCCAAGTTCGGGTTGAGTGCCATGGAGGTCACCGAAGAGGTCTTCGAATCGGACGCCTCGATCGTCTTCGACGAAGCCGAAAACCGGGTCCACACCATAAAGGCCGTCATGGTGGCGACCCTCGGGGGATAGAGCGTCAGTGCGGTGCCGATGCCTGCCTGTCGGTTCGGCGCTTTTCCCTGAAGCCGCTGCCGGCAGCGGCTGGTTGCCGCAAACACGGGCCGGTCACGCCGCCGCCCGCGGTTAAAACCGCTCGGCGCCGAAGGTGTTGCACTGCCCGATAGCCCCGGTCTCGATCCCGCGCCTGAACCAGTGGACCCGTTGCGCCGAACTGCCGTGGGTAAACGAATCCGGGGTGACGTATCCTCCTGCCCGGCGCTGCATGCGGTCGTCGCCGATGGCGCTGGCGGCATTGAGCGCTTCTTCGATGTCACCGCCTTCGAGGATCTGACGCGACCGGTCGGCATGATAGGCCCAAACACCGGCCAGGCAGTCGGCCTGCAGTTCGAGCATGACCGACAGATGGTTGGCCTGAGCCTCACCGACCTGGCGCCGCAGGCTGTCGACCTTGTCCGCAACTCCCAGAAGTTTTTGGACGTGGTGCCCGATCTCGTGGGCAATGACATAGGCCTGGGCAAAATCGCCCGGCGCCCGAAAGCGGTTCTTCAAGTCCTCGAAAAAACTCAGGTCGATGTAGACTTTCTGATCGCGCGGGCAGTAAAACGGCCCCATAGCGGCCTGGGCAAACCCGCACGCCGACTCGACCGCTCCCGAGAAGAGAACCAGGGACGGTTCCTGGTAAGAGTGGCCCATTTTCCGGAAAAGAGTATGCCAGGTGTCTTCCGTATCGGCCAGAACGACCGACACGAACTCCGCCAGACGATTTTCTTCCGGTGAACCGGTGCGGGATTCGGCACTCGGCGCCGGGGTGCCGCCGGGCTGCAATCCCGGGCTGACGACAACCGACGGATCGACGCCGAAATACAAGGCGACCAGAACCAGCAACAGAGCGCCGATCCCGCCGCCGGCCACGCCGCGCGACATCCGGATGCCGCGTCGGTCCTCAACGTTGTCGCTCCTGCGTCCCCCCTCCCAGCGCATGGCACACCTCCAGATGATTCCAACATAAATTTTTTGCCGGAAAAAATTTATTTTAGAATAAGGCTAAAACAATGGCTGTCAATTCCGGTTGGACAGCAACTCGTGCCCATCCGTGATCATTTTTAAACAATTCTGTCCAATTCATAAATGTGGAGTTGTTCGCTGGGCAAGGCCGTCCCGCAAGTATGTATGGGCACTATTTTGCCATTGCTTTCTGAATACTTCCGAACTCCCGAATCCAGGGGTTCAGCAAAGCGAAGCGGGCCGCGGATTTTTGGGCATCGGCCCGGTTCGTAAAACTGCCGTAAATGACGCTGTAGACCACCCGGCCTTCCTGCTGGAGACGACAATAGGCGAAGATGCCCGGCAGCACCTGTTGTTCGACCAGATCTCTTGCCGCTTCTTCGCTGCTCAGCGCCGCCAGTTGAAGGGTGAAGTGCCCGGGCTTCTGTTTGCTGATCCAGTGGCTGTTTTCGATGCGCGCCGGTTTTCCGCCGGCTGCCTGAGGCGTGGCCCCGGCGTCGGCTTGCGACCGGCTGGCGGGGGGTGAATTCTCCGCGGAAACGGCCGCCTCGCCCCCCAGACATTCCACGACGGCCATCTCCTCGCCGCGTTCGACCCGCTGATACTTGGCCCAGAAAGCGGTGTCGATTTTCTTGTGGGCGGCCGGGACCTTGCCGCCCCGGTAGCGGCTCACCTGGGACGGCCCGCCGTTGTATGCACTGTAGGCGGCGCGGGCCAGGTTGGACAGGCCGCCGGGCTGCTTGTGCTCCTGCTGTTTCAAGGCGTAATCGACCATGAATTTGAACAGGATCTCGCTCCCGGCGCGGGCATTGTAATCGATATCCCAGCGCAGCTTGTCGCCGGCATAAAAGCCGCGCCACACTCTTTCGTTGATCTGCAGCAAACCGACGTCCCCGGACCCGGAAACGAGCGGCACGATTTTGTTTTTCTGAATGACGTACTGGCGCCAGCAGCTTTCCTGCCAGGCGGCGGCCAGCATCAGTTTACGGAAGACGCCGGCGTGCTCGTTAGTGATCGCAGCAGCGCGTATCCGGGCATCCGCCTTTTCCTGCAGCAGGTGCCGGACCTCGTTCAAATACAGCCCCAGTTCGTCTGTACGGGGCACCCAGTGATTGAGTCGATCGCGCGCGGAAGCCGCATATGCCGGCCGAACAAGCCCGAGGTTGAACCCCAGGGGTTTTTTGTCCGTCCCGCCGGTTTCCGGAATACCGAAATCAAAGAGTTTTTGCAGCTCCGGATCGATTCCGTCCACGAATTGAAGCGGATCGAGGTTCGGATTGTCGTTCAGCAGCCGGGCCAGACGCCGCAGTCCGTCGGCGGATATGTCCAATCCGGCCGCGGGACCGAGTTTTTCAAGCGCCACGAGCGCATCGGCCGCCGTCATGAAGGATAAAAAGGGCACCGTATTCTGGGCCGGGGACTGGGCCGTGATCTGGCGCATCACCGGTTCGAGGCGCTGCCAGCTGCGGACAAAAAGGACCTTGACCGGGTCGGCACCGTTGCGGTCGGTGTTCTCGACCAGAGCGGCCCTTATTTCGTAACGTGCATCCAAAAGAATCTCCATCAGGGCCAAACGAAGCGCTTCCGATGAGGTGGCTATGGCCGCCTGCTTGACGACAAACGTCAGAAAGGCATCCCACTGCCGGCAGGCTAGTTCCAGTTGCGCCAACTCAATGGCACTCAGCGCCGGCTCGCGCGCTTCTTGCGGAATCTCGGCGACGTCGATGGTCAGACCGAGGTCCAGGCCCTCGGGCCTTATTCTGATGTGGCCGATCCGCAGGCTGTCGACCATGGCGGTCAGCCGGTCGGCCGAATACCGGGGCAGCACAGACGGCAGCCATTCTGTCAACCGCTCGACTTCAGGCTTCAGATCAATTTTCAGCGTGCTCAAGGATTGACGCAACTGCTCGTCGGATGTCTGCAGGGCGGGAAGGTCGGTCAGCCGCCGGCCCTGATCGTCGTACAGTTCGAGGGTCTGCACTTTGAACCCGGCCGACAGGGGCCGGGCGCCCGTCAATTCCGGCACGCCCCTGACGACACTTCGCCCCGTCCATTGGCCCAGGGTGGCACACCCGTCAGTGGTTGGCATGCCGATGGTCGCAAGAGTGTCGACCTCCACCCGCAGCAACTGGCCTTCGGCAGAGAAGCGCGGTTCCGAGTAGGTGACCACGGCGCAGCCGGAGTCGTCCAGCGCGTACCGGGCCGTATGGCCCGGCCCCTTGAACATCTCCTGTACGATGAGATGCCGCAACTGCGCATAGGTGAGGAATACGGGTATGACGACCGTCTCGGAATGCACGGTCAACGGCAATAGAATCAGCGCCGCCGTCAGAAGGGCGCAAAGTCTTCGTTTAAAAAATGTCAGCATACGTTCTCCAACGCGGGTTTAAGACGCGCTTCGCACTGGTTTATCCGGGCGGAGGCGCCTGCCTTATTCGCTCCTTACAGTCTATTCTCGTGTTAAAACTGAAGCCCATAGCGCAAGCCGAGAACGTCGAGTCCTTGATTCGGATCGGCCAGGTAGGCATTGGATATGTGTGCGAAGAGAATAGAGAGCCGGTGGCGGCCGCCGAAGGTCGCGCCGATTTCGACCGGAACCCTGAACAGCACCCGCGAGCCGAGCGCTTTTTTCCGGTCGTCACCGGCGTCGAGTTCCCCGTTGTGGAGGGCCAGGCCGAGGCCGGTGTTGAAAAAGAGGCCGGCGCGCGACACGAACTCCCAGATGAAGCCGCCATATAAGGTACTGGTATCCCCCTGGCTGTTGACGGTCACCCCGAGGTTGGGCCAAATGCCGCCCCCCCAGAGGAAATAGCCGGGCCGCCTGAAGACGATCTCGGCATTCATATCGAAACCGCCCTCGGCCCGTGACCCGCTCCACAACCCGTTCACATCGTGAAAGAGCAAACCGATGCGGCACCCGTAAAAATTCCTGGAGGCGATCGCATCGGCCGCGCCTTCCTGTGATAAGGCCGCGGTTGTCAGCCCGATAGTGAGGCCGATGACAGTGATCGCAATAAAAAATTTTCGAATCGCCATTTTTAAAAATGCCGTCATTTCCAACCATTTAGCAGGCGAAGCTCCCGCTTGTAAAGACCGGAAGAATGTGGGGGAAGCGCCTGCTCGCAAGGAAACAAATAGAAGGCGACAAAGAAGTCAATCGAAATCGGTACCGGTAAAATTGAACCCGGGACTTGCAAATTTGATAAAATCCCGTTAAAAGTTCCGGAATTTCATCCAATCGCTGACCAGCATATTCAATCTTATTAGAGGAGGAAGCTTTATGGCTAGTGCAGAACCATCTGGTAACCCGGGCGTCGTTGGACTCGCCGGATTCGGTCTGACGACCCTGCTGCTTCAATTTCACAACGTGGGGTGGATTGGTGTCGGTCCGGTCGTTTCAATGGCATTCGTGTTCGGTGGCATGGCGCAACTGATCGCCGGTTATCAGGAATTCAAAGTCGGCAACAATTTCGGCTACAGCGCCTTTGTTGCCTACGGGAGTTTCTGGATCGCGCTGGGCGTCATCTTCATGCTCAACCACTTCAACGTCTACCACTCCAGTACGAAGGACCTCGGCTGGTTTCTGAACGCCTGGACCCTTTACACTTTTATCATGTGGATCGCCGCCATGCGGATTCACACCGCCATGGCCATCACGTTTACCCTGCTGCTCATCGGCTTCCTTCTTCTGGACATAGCGCATTTCGGATATCCTGAAATGACCGTGTGGGCCGGTTACGAACTGATGTTCTGCGCTCTGGCGGCGCTTTACATGATGGCCCATGTCATCTATGCTCAGGTTTTCGGTCGCGACGTGCTGCCGGTCGGACCCCCGTGGATCAAATAAGGTTTCACCACCCGCGGCCGGCAGGCTGGTTCTTTTAAGTCCATTAAAACCGATGGCGTCGCCGGTGCCGGATGGCCGTGCGCAGTATTCTGCGCGCGCGGCCGCACTTCCGAATGCGGCGTCATTGGCGGTTTTTTGCGATACCACCGAACTGTATTAATGAAACATGAGGAGAAGGCCATGAGAAAACTGTATATCTTGTCTCTACTGTTCACCGTATTCCTCCTGGCAGGAA
>JBAPSB010000009.1:0-2266 GCA_049281435.1 Desulfobacterales bacterium | reverse complement strand
GTTTCCTGCCGATCACGGCAGGTTGCTTTTGACATCCACCGGCCGGTCTTCCTTTATGTGGGTCCCCTTGCCGCCCGAGCCGGTCGTCACCCCCGCATACGCGTAGAAGTTATAGTGGGGGTCTTTGCCGCAATGATCCACCAGAAGGTCTTGCTTCTCGTAGACCAGGGTCAAAATGTCGCGCCGGCAGTTTTCGAAATCCGGCGTCAGTTGAATGGCCGCGGTCGGGCAGGCCTCTTCGCACAGCCCGCAATAAATGCAGCGCGCAAAGTTGATCCGGAACCAGGCCGCATACCGCCGGCCGTCCTGCCTCTCGGCCGACTGCATGGAAATGCAGCTGACCGGGCAGGCCGCCGAGCAAAGGTAGCAGGCCACGCAGCGCTCGTTGCCGTCGGGGTCGCGGGTCAGGACGATGCGGGCCCGGCTGCGGGCCGGCAGCGACCGCTTGAACTCCGGATACTGTTCGGTGATCGGCTTGCGAAACAAGTGTTTGAAGGTCAGCGCAAAGCCGGCGGCCAGCGCCACTATGGCTTCCCACACACTATGCATGCCAAGAGCCTCTTCTCACGCGATCTCTGTTCATATTAAACGCCTATGGTTCTTTGGGCCGCCACGGTGCATGAAAATTGGTTAAGCCCGTTGAGTCAGTTAGGTCGGTTGTGTCTGTTAAAACTATTGTCGGGTTTATTGAATACGCTCAAAACCTCAAGGCCACCACGATGCCTAAGACCGATGCGACGGAGTCCGGAAGAGCCGTTGAGAATAACGGCTGACAGTCTGAGTCGCCTACGGGATCTTGTACCGGACCCATCACCGTAGAGCATGGACGGTACTGACTTTAAAAGCTTACTCCCGAATCCGTTTTTCAAAAACGGGCCGGGTCCGGTCTTTGAAACCGTTGGCGACGAGTTTCAGACGCGTTTCGCAACGGCTCTTCCGGGCGGAGGTGCCTACCTTATCTACAGGCTACGGTGCCATTTTCGTCTCAAATCAGCAAAACCGCTCCCGTTACCAGAATGTTGAGCAGGGCCAGGGGTATCAGAACCTTCCAGCCGATGGTCATCAACTGGTCGTAGCGCAGCCGCGGCAGCGTGCCCCGGGTCCAGATCATAAACAGCGAGATCAGGATTATTTTGAGCAGCAGCCATATCCAGGGCGGCAAAAAGGGCCCGTGCCAGCCGCCCAGGAAAAAAACCGCCACCAGGGCCCCTAGGACCTGCATGTGCACATACTCGCCCAGGAAAAAGAGGCCGAAGCGCATGCCGCTGTACTCCATGTGGTAGCCGGCCCCCAGTTCGTTCTCGGCCTCGGGCAGGTCGAAGGGAATGCGCTTGCTTTCCGCCATGGCCGCAATGAAAAAAATGGCGAAGGACAGCGGCTGAACCAGAATAAACGGGTAGTGCGCCTGGGCGTTGACGATATCGACCAGGCTGAGCGACCGGGCGTGCATGACCACCGGAACAAGCGCCAGCCCGAGCGAGAGTTCGTAACTGATCATCTGGGCGGCCCCGCGGATGCCCCCCAGAAGGCTGAACTTGGAATTCGACGCCCAACCGCCCAGCGCCACGCCATACACCCCCAGGGACGACAAGGCGAAGACGAACAGCAAACCGACATTCAGATCGGAGATCACCAGGGGTATCTTCTGGCCCCGGAACGTCAGATCGCTGCCGAAGGGAACGACGCCGAACATGAGCAGGGCCGTGCCGGCCACCACCGCCGGGGCCAGCAGGAAAATGACCCGATCGGCCGCGGCCGGGACCGTGTCCTCCTTGGCGATCAGCTTGACGGCGTCGGCGATCGGTTGGAGCAGGCCGAACTTACCGGCCCGGTTGGGACCATAACGGATCTGCAGCCGCGCCAGGAATTTGCGCTCCAGCCACACGAGATAGGAGGCCAGCAGGAGCAGCGCGCCCAGCACCACGGCCAGCTTAATGACAAGAACGATGATTCCGACGATCCAGATCGACATGGTGACGTGATCGCTTCCTTTGGTCCCGCAAACACCGCGGCAGCAGGCCGCGACGGTTTTTTGGAAATTCCTTTTTATTCGCTTCGAATCAGGTAAAAAAACGTTTCCCCGCCCTCAAGAGCGCGGGTAAGAAAGATCTCTAACCCCCGTTGGTGAAATATTCATCATTTTTATAACGGTCGGGCGCCTGCCGTTCAACCGCCGCCGGCCCGCGGCCCAGCTGCTGCCACGCGAGCCGGTGGTGCCGCGGCAGGACCAGGACACCGGCGCGCATGGTGTCGACCACCCGCAAGC
>JBAPSB010000008.1:0-3676 GCA_049281435.1 Desulfobacterales bacterium | reverse complement strand
AAGATTGCGCCAGGGATCGGCGGCGCGGCGCTCGAGAAATTCTACCGGCGGGTTGAGGATCTCGATTTTCACCCCGCCGATCTCCACCTGCCGTTCGAGCCGGCGAAAGGCGGGATGTGTGATGTCTTCTTTTTCAATGGCTGCCATCAATCGCCGGTATCCGAGCGTATCCGCAGGTTCGCCGCTGGTCCAGATGGTCTGCACGTTGAAATTCTCGGCGATGTAAATCAACCCGTTGAGATGATCGCTGTTGGGATGGGTCAGGACCAGGGTCTCGATGGTCCTGATTTTCTTGTGCCACAAAAACGGGGCGACGATACGGGCACCGACATCGAAGACGGCATTGTCCGGATACCCGCCGCCGTCGACCAGCATGCAGTGTCCTCCGGGCAACTCGATCAGGGTCGCGCTGCCCTGCCCCACATCCAGGGCGGTCGCCCGCAAGTCCTGCCGCCCCAGCCGCTGATAGGCCCAGTACCCCAGGTCGGCGGCCATGGCGGACAGAACCACCACCAGGAGGGCGACCCGGACCGGCCGTGTCCATCTGACAGTGCTGCCAGGGGTCATTGCCGCGGTGGTATCGGTCCCGCCCACGGCCAAATCGGTTCTTCCCGCCATGGGCACCGCCGGTGGCCTGCGCCTGGCGACAAGACTCACGAGAAGGACCGCCAGCACGTAATATCCGGCGATCTCGACCAGCGACGGTGTGACGGTTCGAACGGCCGCAAAGGGCAGCTGCGCCGCCAGGTTTACCAGCTTGAGGCTCTGCGCCAGAACCGCCGCGGCCGGATGCAACACCGCTGCGGCCGCAACCGGACTGAAGGGCAGCAAAAAAGCCGCCAGCAACGCCACCGGCACAACCAAAAAACCGATGAGGGGAACAAAGAGGCAGTTGGCCGGGATACCGATCAGCGAGACCTGGTTGAAATAATACATCGTCAGCGGCAGGGTCCCCAGGGTGGCCCAGGCCGACACGAGGACAAACAGCGTCACCTTCCTGATGAGCCGCGCGGTCAGCGGCGCGGCCGCCGGCAGCGGCGCCGGCGACAACCGTGACACGCCGACGATTATGGCCGCGACGGCGGCAAAGGACAGCTGAAAGGAAGCGGAAAAAAAGACCGGCGGAAAGGCCACGAGGATCGCCAGCGCCGCCACCGCCAGCGTGTTCGGAAGGTCCTGGTCCCTGCCCAGCAGAATGGTCGACAGAAAAAACGCGACCATGGCCAGCGCCCTCTGGGTGGAGGGCGACATGCCGGCCAAAGTGGCGTAGGCCAGAACGGGGAAAAACGCGCCTATCGCCGCCCCTTTGCGGGTCGCGGCGTTCCAGAGAAACCAGGGAATGCGGGCCAGGAGGCGGCTAAGGAGGAAGAACGCCGTTGTCGCGACGATGCCGATGTGCAGCCCGGATATGGCCAGGAGGTGGCCGATGCCCACCCGCTGAAAGGCAGCGGTCGTTGCCGGCGCCAGTTGCCCCCTATCCCCGAGAAGAAGCGCCGCCAGCACGCCGCGGTGCTCGCCGGCAGGGGTCGTGTCGATAAGATTGCGGATGCGCACGCGCATCCGCTCGATACGACTCGTCAAACCGCTGCGGCGGCCTTTGTCCAGAAGGGCCACGGAGTCGAGGGCACAAAAGGTCGTCGCCCAAACCCCCTGAAACGCCAGATACCGCTCGTAATCGAAACCACCGGGATTATGGAAGTTCCGCGGTTTTCGCAGCCGGCCCTCGAAGGAAATCCGGTCGCCGCGGTCAAACCCGCCGGTGGTTCCAAGGGCGGTCACGCGCAGCCGGCCGGTCGCCGACCGGGAGTCGCCGGCAGCTTCCAGGTGGTCGACCTCCACCAGAAAACTAAGGCGATTGGCGCGCAGAACCGGCGGCGATATCACCGTCCCAGTGACGCGCCAGGTTTGTTGACCGGTAAAATGAACAATGTGCCGCGGCGGAAAATCAGGGGCCGTCCAGGGTTGCAGTGAGAGGTAGCCGAGAAAAAAGAAAATCAGCAGCGGTGCGAGGCGCGTGTTTTTGCGGCGCAGTAGGTAAACCCCAGAAAACCCGAAAGCCGCCGCAAGACCGGTGAAAACCGCTGCGCCCAGGCCCGGCTGATAAAGCCCCGCGACGATGCCGGCCATAAACGCCAACACCGGTAAAATAAGAGGTCGTGCATATACATCCAAAACGGCCACTAGGCCGGCAACCGTCTGACGGCGGCCCCGAGCGCGGCGAATTTTTTTTCGATGGCCTGGTAGCCCCGGTCCAGGTGATACACCCGGCTGACCTCGGTCGAGCCCCGGGCCACCAGCCCGGCCAGGATCAGGGAGGCGCTGGCCCTCAGATCGGTAGCCATTACCGGCGCAGCCGACAGGTGCGAAACCCCGCGCACGACCGCCGTGTTTCCGGTGACACGGATATCGGCCCCCAGGCGCCGCAGTTCACTGACATGGATGAAGCGGTTTTCGAAAATGGTTTCCGAAATGACGCTCAAGCCGCTGGCCACCGACATCAGCACCATGAACTGGGCCTGCATGTCGGTCGGAAAACCGGGGTACGGCTGGGTCCTGACATCCACACTGTTGAAGGCTTCGCCGCCGGCAACCGTCAGACCCTTACCCTCTATGCTGATCCGGGCCCCGGCCAGCTTCAATTTGTCGATGCAGGCCTCGAGGTGGGACGGTTCACAGCCGCGCAGGGTAACCTGCCCGCGCGTCAGGGCCGCGGCAACCATGAAAGTGCCGGCTTCGATCCGGTCGGGGATGACGGTGAAGGTCGTCGGATGGAGGGCGTCGACCCCGCGGATCGTCACAATCGAGGTCCCGGCCCCCTCGATGCGGGCGCCCATCCCTGTCAGCAAATCTGCCAGCGCCACGATTTCGGGCTCGCGCGCCGCATTGCGCAGAACCGTGGTGCCGTCGGCCAGAACGGCCGTCATCATGAGGTTTTCCGTACCCGTGACCGTGGGCAGGTCAAAATAGATGTCGCCCCCCGTCAGGCGATCGGCGCGGGCCTCGACATACCCGTGGTTCAGTTCGATGGCGGCCCCCAAGGCGGCCAGGCCCTTCAAGTGCAGGTTGATCGGTCGGGCCCCGATGGCGCACCCGCCCGGCAGCGACACCCGGGCACGCTTCAGACGGGCCACCAGCGGCCCCAGAACCAGGATCGAGGCCCGCATCTTGCGCACGATATCATAGGGCGCCTCGGCATTGTTGAGCCCGGCGGCATTGATCCGCACGGTGTCGCCCGACCGCTCGACCCTGGCACCGAGATGGCTCAGCAGCTGACCGGCGCTGTCGATGTCTTTCAGGTCCGGAACGTTGG
Organism: Desulfobacterales bacterium; assembly: GCA_049281435.1. Classification (GTDB taxonomy): domain Bacteria; phylum Desulfobacterota; class Desulfobacteria; order Desulfobacterales; family SG8-13; genus JARFQH01. The sequence goes on along the minus strand of JBAPSB010000008.1, from coordinate 366 downwards.
TATACGTGTTCCAACCGTCGGTCAGAAGGGCCGCCACAAGAACCGGCAGGGCGGCATTTTTGGCCCCGCTGATTTGGACCTCGCCATTCAGCGGTCTTCCGCCTTCCACGACGATTTTATCCATATAAAATTTTCTCCGAAAATTTTATGAAATAATCATTCCTTAAGCCATCTGCGGGGTCATGACAACAACGACGCCTAAAAACGGTGCGCCGGAACCCGAATAAGCGGTTGCGAAAAGCGGCTGACTGTCTGAGCCGCCTACGGGGTCTTGGACCGGACCCGATATCGATGCCGCGTAAAGGCACAAATTTCAAACCGTGATCCGACAGTATTATCGAGATTGGGCCTGGTCCGGTTTTAGAG
>JBAPSB010000007.1:0-2350 GCA_049281435.1 Desulfobacterales bacterium | reverse complement strand
GCCCTCCTGGTCTCTTGTTTTGGCATTTGGTTTTTCAGGTGAAGAGATTCAGGGCACTTCCCCGGAGTTCATCATTCCAAACCCATTTTGCCTCAAAATCTCCGGCAAAGCGCGCGGCCGTCAGCTCACCTCCACCTGTTTGGCTGTGGCCAGTGCCGGTTGCAGCGCGGGGGCCCCGGGCCCCGCGCCGGATACCATGCCGCCGTGGGACGAAATCTCGAAATCCGGATAGGCATTGCCGCCGTGTTCCGCGAAATCCAGTCCCTCCAGCTCTTCCTCGGGGGTGACGCGCAGGCCGATGGTTTTTGACAGCAGCTTGAACATGATGAAGGTGGTCGGAAAGACCCACAGGAAGCAGGTCGCGATACCGAGGAGCTGAACCCCGATGACCGACAGCGAAAACCCATTTATGGCAAAAATACCGGCCGAAAGAGTTCCCCAGGCGCCGCAGACCCCGTGAACCGAAATGGCGCCGACCGGGTCGTCCACCCGGATCCTGTCGAAGAAGAGCACCGAGGCCATGACCAGCACGCCGGCGATGGCGCCGATGATGATGGAACTGCCAGGCGTGACGGTGGCGCACGGGCTGGTGATGGCCACCAGACCGGCCAGGGCGCCGTTCAAGCTCATGCCGATTTCGGGTTTGCCGAACTTGATCCAGGATGCCAGCATGGCCAGAACGCATCCGGCGGCGGCGGCCAGGTTGGTATTGACGAATATCAGGGCAATGTCTTTATTGGCGGCCGTGGTGGAACCGGGGTTGAAACCGAACCATCCCATCCACAGGATAAAGACCCCCAGGGCGGCCAGGGGCATGTTGTGCCCCAGAATCGGCTTGATGCGGCCGTCTTTGGTGTACTTGCCCATGCGGGGGCCGAGAACGATGGCCCCGGCCAAGGCCGACCATCCGCCGACCGAGTGAACCACGGTGGAGCCGGCAAAATCGATGAAGCCCAGTTTTTCCAGCCATCCGCCGCCATGCAAGAGTCCGCCCCAGGCCCAGCCGCCAAATAGGGGGTAGATGAAGGCACTGATCACGAAACTGTAGATCAGGTAACCGGCGAACTTGGTGCGCTCGGCCATGGCACCGGATACAATGGTGGCCGAGGTAGCGGCGAACACCACCTGGAACATCCAGAAGGCCAGCACCCAGGGATCGCCGCCGACTTTGAAATCACTGAGGAAAAACCCCGTGGTACCGAACCAGCCGGTGGCGGACTCACCGAACATGAGGCCAAAACCGATCGCAAAGAAAGCCAGGCTGCCGATGGCGAAATCCATCAGGTTCTTCATCATGATGTTAACGGCGTTTTTGGCCCGCGTGAAGCCAGTTTCCACCATGGCGAAGCCGGCCTGCATGAAAAAGACCAGGGCCGCGGCCACCAGTGTCCACACATAGTCCGCATGGGTCTGCACCAGCTCGATGGCCGTGCGGTTGGATTCGATCGTGGGTGGTTCGTCCCCGGCCCAGGCCAGGGTGAAGTTGACGACGAGAAACAGCAGGGTAAAATTGATTTTTTTCATGGTGGGTCAACGCCTCCTTCCCGATGCGATGGATGAATAATGGCTTCGATCTTTTTCATGCAGCATCTCCTGTGGCCTTAATAATTGAGCGGTCATTTACCCGAAATCTGACGGACGATTGAGCAAGCCGTGTGCCAAGACCGCAGCAGACGACATATTGATGGTAACTATCTGTCATCATTGTTATTATAAATATCGCCCACCGATCGGGCGATGAACTTTAAAATACATATATGTAATAACTAATGTAACTTTATACAATTTTGTTTTTTATAGGGCGCACATGAGGGTTGAGCGGGTGACCGGCGCAGAAAACGGTTTGCGGAGGACGGTGCTAAGGGGTCAGGAAAAAATAAATTGGTGATTTTGAGCGGTCAGGCGCCCGTCCTGTGAGGCTAAAATATCAGGAATATCGGGATCCAGCGGAAAAGAGACCATTTATGGAGGGACACCAATCATGGTTGAGCAAGTCCTGAGAGGGGCGGCGACGGCGGTCGTCCCGGCAAGTTACCGGAGAAGCTCGGGCCTGTGCCGTCCGGGAGGTGGCAGGGGATTTCAGAAGGGAAAGGTCGGTCCGGTCAACAGCCGACCGCAGGAAACGGGGCGGCGCCCTGCTTTCACTCGTCCTTTCGAACCGGTCGCGGGCGACCGATAGTCAACCGACCCTGCTTTTAAACAATTCCAGTGCTTCGGACAACAGCCGCCGAATGAAGGCCTCCTGGTCGCGGGCCGTAAGGCCCCGAAACGTCGCATAGGCGGCATGGGCCGGCGAGAGTTCCGGCGGACTTCCCCTGCTCTCGGTCTTAAGGCGTTCGCACTGCCGAAC
>JBAPSB010000006.1:0-13964 GCA_049281435.1 Desulfobacterales bacterium | reverse complement strand
TTCGCGTCCTGGGCTCTGGGGGCTGGCGAGCTGCCAGAATGGGTGGCACGCACGCTGTGGCATGCCGACACCGCGATGGTCTACCGCACCTACAGGCGCTACATACCAAACCTGACCAGGCAGGACGGCAGCGCGTTCGAGAGACAGTACCAGCAGATGACACGGGAAGGGCCTGGCGAAAGTTAGGCACAATTAGGCACAATTTTAGGCACAATTGGCCTAAAACGCTGCCATAAGCCATGTAACCAATTGAAACTGTTGGTTGTAAAATGGTGGAGGCGGCGGGAGTCGAACCCGCGTCCGAAAACATTCCACTCAGACGTCTACATACTTGTCCTGGATTTTGGATCTCGCTTTCCGGATCTCCTTCAGGCCGGGATATCCGTGAAAGCCAGCCTGTGAAAATTTCGCCTCACCTGGTACAGGCATCCAGGATCGGCTATCCCGCTAGTCGACGCTCTTGCCGGGCCCGCAGGAGTAGCCCGGTAGAACGGTAGCTTAAGCAGCTACGGCATAGGCATAATCGTCTGCGATTATGTTTATTGCCCCACCGGTTTTACGAGCTGGCAGGATGCTCGGTATGCAGCCTGAGCTTCTTTGTCCCCGTCGAAGCCGTTTCGCCCCCATGTTCGGCATAAAGGCGAAATTTTATTCGCCCCTGATGTAAACGGTAAGGGTGGAAATCGTGTCGAGTCAAAAAAGCCATAGTAGCTTTTTCAAAGAACCTTTTTAATGGAACATATGAGATTACAGGCGGTTTGTCAAGGCCGTGGGATTTGGCGGAAAGCGACTCTGGGTTACGCCACCAATATGACCCGCCGCTTTTAATTTGTATATACACGTTTATCGGCGATCACGGTCTTGATGTCAGGTATCGCTGAAGGTTGATGACGGCCACTTGCCACCGAAGCGGCAACGGTTTAACTCGTTGCCATCGGCCATTTCTAAATGGTCTTGACCCCATCAATCCTGCAGCGTGACTCTTATGATTCTGTAAACCAGGACTTTACCGGGCCGGATACCAAACTCTGCATCCGGGCATTCGCAGGTGAAGACGAAAAATGGCAGTCGAGGTCCCCCGACACTGCCATGGCGCTGTAATCAGGCAGCATCTCAACGAGCCCGTTTCTACCGGATGAGGTAGAGCCGGTATTACGTTCTACAACATGTTGTATTGGGTCGGAATCCAGAAACCCGGGCTGATGGATATTGAATATGCCCCTAAAATGGCTGCCCGGTTGACATATCCAAATGCGATACGCCTGTTTCGCGTGATACGTATACCCTGCAACCGCTCGATTCCGACAACCCAACGTCCGTTCCCGGAAACGATTTTTAATCCCGGGAACTAGTTTAACGCCCTATTGTGCGATCCTGTCCGTGCAGTTGTCGAGATATTGGAAGGCACGCATAAAAATAGTATGAGAAAGCGGTTGGTGGGGACTTTACGCGAATTTCCGGTTTCGATTTGCGGCTGACAGTCGCTGTCAATCGGATTCAAACCACGCCTCGCCCGTCAGTTATCCTTGAAGTTTGAGCATTTCACGGGGTATCGGCTCGGCCCGTCCATCCCCGCCACCCAGCCGGTCAGCCATTGTGCTGAACAAGTACCGAAAACATTAAGGCGGGCTGCAGCGCAGTGTTTCCGACCCTGGGTCGGCCGGAAAGATCATGAAAGGTCACCATCGATAATACCACCAATCTTCTACCAGATGCGGTATTCGATCCGTCGTGCTGATACCATATGGCTGATCCTTTCTGATTTATCGAATAGATGATCAAGATGGTCTTTCGGAATTTAGACATCGCAAAAACCGGAAGGCTTCGGGGTCTGGACGTCCAGGGTCGACGCTGAAATTTCGACAACCGCTATCCCCCGCGGTGAATTTACGCGGTGCAATTGTAAGGGCCGCGGCGACCAATTAAACGCGCATCTTGGTTGCCTTCGGGTTCGCCGGCTTTTTAATATAGCGCCTTGCAGCCACCGGTACATATCTGGCTTGTGCCGGTTCAACCGCATTGCAACCGAACCGGAATCCGGTGCACCCCTGAAAAAAATTTCCTCCCGTGATCCCAAGTACCATTTTTCCGCCACGCGACAGCATTGGGGTTGTCGCCGGGAAAACTTTTGAAATAATCCGATCCGGATCTCGAATCCGATTGGTCATTCCATTGCGCTCGGTCAATGCCCTACCTTATGTGGCAGGCATGAATTTTGATTATACCGTATGTGGTAGGCGAGGGCGAATTGCTTTCGTCGGTTGAAATGAAGAGACACTCCTGCTGTGGACCTGGCGCGGTTCGGACCTATTATCGCAGGGACTGAAAACGCGGCAGGCAAGGGGGGAGAAACAGGTGCGAGTGGCCCGGCGGTCGCCGGGATCAGTAACGGCTGGTGTATTGTTTGCGGACCCGCTCCATTTCACGCTGACCTTCGCGGCGGCGGATGGACTCGCGTTTGTCATATTTCCGCTTGCCCTTGGCCAATGCCAAAGTCATTTTGACCTTGCCATTCTTAAAATAAAGCTGCAGGGGCACTAAAGTCGAGCCCTGCTCGTTCACTTTGCCGTAAAGGCGTTTGATTTCGCGTTTGTGCAGCAACAGCTTGCGGGGCCGCAACGGGTCGTGGTTGTCGTAGTAGGCGTATTTGTAGGGGCTGATATGCAACTGATAGACGTAGACCTCCCCGTTTTGTATCCGGGCATAGGAATCCTTCAGGTTGACCCGCCCCTGGCGCATTGATTTTACCTCGGTACCCATGAGAACCAGGCCGGCTTCGAAAACCTCTTCGATATGATAGTCATGCCGGGCCTTGCGGTTTTCGGCAATATTTTTTTTGGGCTCCTTTTCCACTGGCATCCGGTTACACTTTTTAAGGGTATTTACACTTTTATGGTTAAAGACTCTAACAACCTTCGATCCACGCGCTAGACCGCGCGGTCTTTGGCCGCAGGCCGGGATCTTGCTTTGACCCGGCCATTGGCATCGGTGTCGGTCCGATCGAGTCCGGAAAGGATGTCACCATAGGCGTCGCGCAGCAACGCCAATACCTTTTCGGTCGACATCAGCTTAAGGGCCTCTTCAACCAGGGCTTTGGTGTCGCAGATTTTAATCGAACGGATCATCTGCTTTATGGTGGGAATCGCCTGGGGGTTCATGCTCAGTTCGTCGATTCCGAGGCCCAGCAGGATCGGCGTATGGAGGGGATCACTCGCCATTTCACCGCAGATGACCACCTTGATTTTTTTTTGAGCGGCGACATCCGTGACATGTTTCAACATCCGCAGGATGGCCGGGTCGAGCGGCTGGAACAGGTGGGCCACATTCTTGTTGTTGCGATCGATCGCCAGGGTGTACTGAATCAGGTCGTTGGTGCCGATGCTGAAAAAGTCGGCCTCTTCGGCAATGGCGTCGGCCATGATGACCGCCGAAGGAACTTCCACCAGGACCCCGATCTCGAGATCGTCGCTGAAGGCCACCCCATCCTGTGCCAGTGACGCCGCCGCTTCTTTAAGGGCCTGTTTCGCCTTAACTACCTCACACCGGGTGGCGACCATCGGAAACATGATCCGGACCTTGCCGTACACCGCCGCCCGCAATATGGCGCGCAGTTGGGTGCGGAAAACATCGGGCCGCTGCAGGCAGTAGCGGATTCCCCGCAGTCCGAGGGCCGGATTGGCTTCATTGAGCCCGCTTTCGGTTGAAATCGCCTTGTCGCCATTGATGTCGAGCGTGCGGATGGTGACCGGTTTGGGGGCCATCACCTGAACCACATCGGAGTACTTGTCGTAGAGTTCGTCCTCGCCGGGCAGACGGGGGCGGCTCATGTACTGAAACTCGGTCCGGTAGAGGCCGATGCCGTCACCACCGTAATTGACCACCGACACCACTTCTTCGGGCAGTTCGATGTTGCCCATCACCTTCACGCTTTGTCCGTCGAACGTTTCGACGGGCAGACGGCTGCGGCGGCTGATGGCCGCCTTTTGACGCTCGTATCTGATCCGTCTTTGTTCGTATTTGACCAGCGTTTTTTCGTTCGGATGGACGATGACCTTACCGGTAATACCGTCCAGGACGATGAGGTCGTCGTTTTTGATCGATGCCGTGGCATTTCCCACGGCAAAAACGGCCGGGATTTCCAGGGTGCGGGCAATGATGCCGGTGTGCGAGGACTTGCCGCCCTTGTCGGTGACAAAGCCCTTGATCCGTTCCAGACGGATCTGGCTGGTTTCGGCCGGCGACAGATCGCGGGCCACCAGAATGACCCTCTTGTCGATCATGCCGATATTGACCTGCTTGACACCGACCAGGTTGCGCATGATGCGGTCCGACAAATTGACGACATCGGAGGCCCGCTCTCTTAAATAAGGGTCCGCCATGCCCTGGAAAATCGACTTCAGATGGGCGACCACCTTTTTAAGGGCCCACTCGGCGTTGACCCCTTCCTGCTCGATGATGGCAATGGTTTTGCCGTAGAGCAGCTTGTCCTTGAGCAGAACTTCCTGTGTTTCGAGAATGCTGGACTGCTGCCGGAAATCATCCGGGGTGTTCTCGATGATGGCTCTTATCTCATCGCGGGATTTCTTGACTGCAGCCTTGAACCGTTTGAGTTCGCTGGATATTTGTACTTTCGGAATGAGATACCGGGCAATAATCTCGACGCCTTCCTTGTCGACCAGGTAGGCCTTGCCGATGCAGATACCGGGCGAGGCGTTGATCCCGTCGAGGACGATTTCATTGGCGGCGTTGTCCGGCATGGACACTTACTCTCCGAATCCGTTTTCGATCAATTCCGATATGGCTTCCAGAACATCCCGATCGTCGGGATTATCGATGGTGATAACAATTTTGGTTCCCCGGGGGCACTCCAGGGCGATCAGGTCCATAATGCTTGCAGCGGCCGCGCGCTCCTCACCCTTGGCCAACCAGACCCCATGACGGGCGCGGGCCGCCAGCCTGGCAATCTGAGCCGCCGACCGGGCATGCAGGCCCAGCTCATTTTTGATCATCGCTTCCTTCGATAGCATCATCGATGAGGACGTCAGTTAGGCCGTTAGCGCGATTTCCAGAACCATGAAAAAAACAGACTATTTTTGAATTGGACACTGCTCCGCATCACCACCATCTCGCAAATTACAGGCTTTGAGATAAAGGTTTTGGCTGTGTTATCGGTCGTTGGCGTGTTACACTACAGCCGCCTCCCTCTGGCCTTGCCAAAATCATTATCTTAAAGCTGAATGCAGGATTTTGAACCTTACATAATTACCAGCGCCCGGCACCATTGTCAATTCCAAATCATTGACACCAAAAGAGAATGTTGTTACGTCATCCTCAATCAGGGCGGCATCCGAAGTGATCCGCTGCGCCTTTTCAGGTTTCCGACCACGGCCAGGATTTTCAATCGAGGAGGAAAGTAATGACAGAAAAAATATTGATTTTCGGCAAGAACACCTGACCTTTCACCACCGCGGCTCGGGAAGCTCACGAACAACAGAATCAGGCGTTTGACTACATCGACGTGCTGTCGGCCCCGGAAAAACTGGAACAGATGCTGAGCCATACGGGCGGCAAGCGCAAGGTACCGGTCATCGTGGCGGAAGGCAACGTCACGGTGGGCTGGCAGGGCAAGACCTGAGGCGTCTGATGCCGGCGGCCGGCGGCCACCGACAGCTGACAGACGTCTTTTTCATCCGGATGTGCACCGGTGCATTGACGGACACGGACGCATGCCTTGCAAGGGCCGATCCGGTGCATAAGTGTTTCTTTTCTCATATACTCACGGAGTGAAACGGGTGCCCAAAAATCCGCACAGTGAAAAAGGCGGCAACCAGTCCGAAAAAAGCCGTCGTGAAAGGGGGAAAGCCGGCGGCCGTTTTAAGGAGAGCAATTCCGACCTGCAGCGGCGCAATGAGTACCTGACGGCCTTGCACGAAACCACCATCGGTTTGCTCGACCTGCTCGATAAGGAAGAGTTGCTCGAGACCATCCTCCACAAAGCCGCCCAGCTGACCGGCTCGGGCCACGGCTATATCTACCTGTTGGAAGCGTGCCGAAAACGGATGCAGATGCAGGTCGGAATGGGATTTTTCAAGGGCCAGCTTGGCCGGCGCGTTCAAATCGGTGAAGGCATGGGCGGTAAGGTCTGGCAGGCCGAAAGGCCATTGGTGGTCGAGGACTACCAATCCTGGCCGGGGCGGTTGCCGGACAAAAGCCTCGATCCCCTGGGTCCGGTGGTGGGAATTCCGCTCAAATCCGACCAGGGGGTGCTGGGTGTCATCGGTCTGGCCCGGGTGGAAGACGACAAGCGCTACCGGGAAGAAGATGTCACGATATTGAGCCGTTTTGCCGAACTCGCACTGCTGGCCCTCGAAAAAGCGCAGTTGATCACCGATGCCCGCCGCGAATTGAAAGAGCGGGTCAAGACCGAGGCCATCCTGCGGCACAGCGAACAGTTGTACCGCTCCCTGCTGGAATCTTCACCCGATCCGGTGGTAGTCTACAACATCGAGGGCCGGGCCACCCATGTCAACCCCGCCTTCGAACGCACCTTCGGCTTCGCGCGCCAAGAGCTGCTGGGAAAGCCGATCGGTTTTGTGCCCAGGGAGAATTTGCCGGAAACACGGGCCGCCATCGAGAGCATGCTGAGCGGCAACGTCATCCAGCTGTTCGAAACCAAGCGCTTGACCAAGGACGGGCGGGTACTGGATGTGCAGATCAGCTCGCGGCTTTACGAGGACCGTGAGGGCAGACCGGCCGGAAACATCGTGATCCTGCGCGATATCAGTGCCGCCAAGAAGGTCGAGGAGGAGTTGCGGCGATACCGGGATCAATTGGAAGAGCTGGTTGACGGGCGAACGGCCGAGCTGGCCAACACGAACACCCAGCTGGCCCGGGAAGTCGAGGAACGCAAGCGGGCCGAGGAAGAGCTGCGCAAGCGGGAAGTGGAACTCAAAGCCCAGTCCGACCATCTGGCCGAGGTCAACACGGCGCTCAGGGTCTTGCTGAAGCAGCGGGATTGCGACAAAAAAGAATTGGCCGACAATGTTCTGTCCAACGTGAAGGAACTGATCGGCCCCTACCTCGACCGATTGAAAAAGAGCCACCTGAGCACCGATCAGTCAACGCTGATCAACATTCTCGATTCGAACCTGAACAGCATTATCTCGCCGTTTATCAGTCGGTTCTCGGCGCGCAACATCAATTTGACCCCCACCGAAATCCGGGTGGCCAATCTTGTCAAGGAAGGCAAAACCAACAAAGAAATCGCCATCCTCCTGTGCCTTTCAAAAAATACCATCCTGTTTCACCGTTACAACCTCCGCAAAAAACTCGGGATCAAAAACAAGAAAATCAACCTGCAAGCCCACCTGATGTCCTTCGATCAGTAGTGGTTTTATACAACTATTATACAGCTATATTATAAACTTGACAGGTTAGCCACGTTCTGTATTTATAATAGAGGTCAATGGAGCTATTTTATAGCTGCTCTGGTCGGCCCTCTCTTTGTCCGGTTTTCGGCCCACCGGGGCCACCATTCTTCAATAAACGAACGATTCAGGGGATATGTCGGTTTCTCAGGCTAAGCTTTTTTCGCTTGACTAAACAAAAAACACTATATAGAACGCTGTTTACGGAATGAACACTATTCATGGCCTTAACGTCGGTCGATTTATCCTTAAGACCTTTGGAGTCCAGGGATCGTGAGCGGAAAACGACACAACTTCCAAAGGCAATATTCTTGAGCACGATCAACTTCCGACTGAAAGCGAGCAGCACGCAGATACCGGTGTCGGTGACCCGGATAAGGTAAAAAAGGTTTGGGGCAGGACCTTTTTTTGTTTCAACCGGAAGAAATGCGCCTGAATCGATGCGACCGGGGCCAAACAGAATATCACGGAATATCATGGATACTTTGAAGATAGCCGACGTCACCCTCTCCTTCGGCGGCCTGAATGCTCTGACCGATGTGACCCTGACCATCGAACCGGGGTTGATCACCTCGATTATCGGCCCGAACGGGGCCGGTAAAACCAGTCTGCTGAACTGTATTTCCGGTTTTTACCACCCCAATGCGGGAGATATATTCTACGGCCAACAGCGCCTGACCCGCTCGTCTCCGCACCAGGTGTCCAATCTTGGTATCGCCCGGGCGTTTCAAAACATCGAACTGTTTCGCGGGATGACCGTGCTCGACAACCTGATGCTCGCCCGGCATCAGAACCTGAAGTACAATTTTTTCCAAGCCGTCGTCTTCTTCGGCCAAGCGTCCCGGCAGGAAGCCGAAAATCGGCGTTTCGTGGAAGATGTGATCGACTTTATGGAACTCGAGCCGTATCGCAAGCGGACGGTCGGCAGCCTGGCCTACGGCATTCAAAAGAGAGTGGAGGTTGCGCGGGCGCTGACCCTCGGGCCGAAATTGCTGCTGCTGGATGAACCCATGGCGGGCATGAACGTCGAGGAAAAAGAAGACATAGTGCGCTTCATCATGGACATTCAAAATGAGCGCAATGCCACGATCATTCTGGTTGAGCATGATCTCGGGGTCGTTATGGACATCTCAGACTATGTGTATGTCCTCGATTTTGGTGAGTTGATCGGAGCGGGCAAGCCGGAGGAGGTCGCCAAAGACACGAAGGTCATCGAAGCCTATATCGGGGAAGATTAACAAGGTATGGAAGAGCATACGGATCTACTTGACTTCACGATTCCTCAGCTGCTGCGCTGGCGGGTCCGGCATTCAGGCGACAAGGTCGCCCTGCGGGAGAAGGATTTCGGCCGCTGGATCAGCTATACGTGGCAAGAATACTACCAATATGTCCACAAAACGGCTCTGGGGCTCGAGAAAATCGGCCTGAAAAAAAACGACAAGCTGGCCATCATTGCCGACAACATACCCGAGGTGCTCGTGGTGGCCATCGCGGCGCAGGCGGTCGGCGGCATTTCGGCCGGGATCTACCAGTCGAGCCTGCCCAATGAGATCGCCGACATCCTCAACTACATGGATGTCTCTATCGTCTTTTGCGGCGACCAGGAACAGGTGGATAAACTCGTCGAGGTGCGCGACCGGATCCCCAAGGTCAAGAAGGTGATTTACGAGGATCCGCGCGGCATGCGGGGATACCGTTCAGATGACTGGTTCATGCAGATCGACGACCTGTATGTGCTGGGGGAAGAAGTCATCAAGGAACACCCGGATCGTTTCGAGGAATTGATCGACCGCGGGCGGCCGGAGGACGTGTGCCATCTGTGTCAGACTTCCGGGACTACCGGCCTCCCCAAGGGGGCCATGATGACGCACCGCAACTACATCAACATGGGGGTGCAGATCACCAACGTCGATAAGCTCGACGAAGGCGATGAATACGTATCGTTTCTGCCGTTTGCATGGATCGGCGAGCAGATGAACTCTTTCGGTGTGGCCATGGCCACCGGCATCACGGTCAACTTCCCCGAGTCCGTCGAAACCGCCATGGAAGATTTAAAGGAAATCGGGCCGCAGTTCATATTCGGCGCCCCCCGGTTCTACGAGATGCTGCGGTCCCAGATGTGGCTGAAGATCGACGACTCTTACTGGCTGAACCGGAGACTTTACGAGTATTTCATGAAAGTCGGCGAACGGGCGGCGGCCTACCGGATGACCGGCAAGAAAATGCCTTTGGCGTTGCGCGTAAAGTCCTGGTTGGGAAAAACCATGGTTTTTGTGCCGCTGACCAACCAGATCGGCCTGCTGCGGCTGCGCCGGGCTTACACCGGCGGCGCGGCCCTCGGCCCGGATCTGTTCACGTTTTACCAGGCCATCGGCGTAAACCTGAAGCAGATTTATGGTCAAACGGAAATTACCGGCATTGCCTACATGCATCGCGACGGCGACGTGCGCCCGGATACGGTCGGGATTCCTCTGCCGGGAACCGAATGCAAAATATCCGACGAAGGTGAAATCCTCTCGCGATCCCCGTCGGTGACCGCCGGGTATTACAAGTTGGACGACAAGACCGAAGAACTGCTCGCCGGCGGGTGGCTGCATTCCGGTGACGCCGGTTTCATCGACAAGGACGGCCATTTGGTGGTGATCGACCGGCTCGCGGATGTCATGCACAACAAAGCCGGTGACATGTTCAGCCCGATGTTTCTGGAAAACAAGCTAAAATTCAGCCCGTATGTCAAAGAGGCGGTCATCTTCGGCGACCAGAAGCAATATGTATCCGCCCTGATCAATATCGATCCGATCGTGGTCGGCAAATGGGCCGAGGATCGCGGGATATCCTTCACCACGTTCATGGATCTTTCCACCAAGCCGGAAGTGGCCGAGTTGATGATGCAACAGGTGATCGAGTTCAACCAGACGGTGGAAAAAGAACATTTCAGAATTCACCGCTTTGCCATTCTCTACAAGCTGCTGGACGTCGATGACGGCGAGTTGACCAAAACCGGCAAGATCCGCCGCAAGTTCATCCGCGAAAAATACGAAAACCTTTACACGGCCCTCTATGATTCCAGCGTCTCCGAAAAAGTGGTGGAGGCCTTTTTCCAATACCAGGACGGCCAGACAACGGCGGTGCAGACCACCATCAAATTTTATACCATGGAATGAAGTGACATGAGCTATTTTCTGCAACTGGTCGTCAGCGGCATGGTCGTCGGTTCGATCTACGCACTGTCCGCATTGGGGTTCGTGCTGATTTACAAATCGAGCCGGGTCTTGAACATTGCCCACGGACAGCTTATCGCCACGGGCGCCTTCATCACCTACGCGCTGGCCGTCTGGGCCAGAATTCCCATTGCGCTGGCCTTTTTCCTGAGCCTGATCATCACGTTTTTCGTTGCCATGAGCGTGGAACGCGTGTTCCTGCGCCGCCTCATCGGCGAGCCGATCATCTCGGTCATCATGGTGACCATCGGACTGATGTCCATTCTGGATGGCCTGATCTACCTGACGCCGTTTGGGACCTACAACTTCTCCTTTCCCGAATTTCTGCCGACCACCCCCATCAAACTGGGCGGCGTCTCCATCAGCTGGACCCAACTGGTGGGGGTGATCACCACGGCCATTCTCATCGGCGGTTTTTCCTGGTTTTTCAGAAAGTCGACCCTGGGGATTTCCATGCGGGCCGTATCCGATGACCAGCTGGCGTCGATGTCCATCGGAATCTCCATTCCGCGGGTGTTCGGTCTCGCCTGGGCGGCGGCCGGGTTCAGTGCGGCGGCGGCCGGGGCTATTATCGGCAACATCACCGGGTTGAATTTTGAGACCCTGCACGCTTTCGGCATCACCGTGTTTCCGGTCGTCATACTCGGCGGGCTCGATTCGATTATCGGCGCCGTGGTGGCCGGGATCATCATGGGTCTCATCCAACAGTTTGCCGCCGGGTATCTCGACGGCCACTGGGGGCTGAACGGCACGGCTAATTTGCTGCCTTACATCATTCTATTGGTCATTTTACTCTTCAAACCGCACGGATTGTTCGGAATCCACGAAATCGAACGGGTGTAGATAATGGCTGTAAACCGTTGGCTGGCAACCGGCAACTACTTTACGACGTACAAGCAAGAGCAGCGCATCTTCCAGACCCACCTCGACCGGACGGTGTTCATCGCCTTCCTGGTGGTTGTTTTTACCTGGCCGCTGCTTTTTAACGTCAGCAACAAGTATATGCTGGTCGTCGACAATATTCTCATCGCCATCATTGCGGTTATCGGGTTGAACCTGCTGACCGGTTTCGCCGGGCTGATTTCCATCGGCCATGCCGCCTTCGTCGGCGTGGGCGCCTATACCCTGGCCGCTTTTTCGCGCGTGCTGGGAGACTCACACGTGCTCATCACCCACGCCTGGCCGCTGATGCTTCTCATTTGTGGCGGCGTGGGGGCCATCGTCGGGGCGTTTGTCGGCCTGCCGGCCCTGCGGCTCAAACACCTCTACCTGGCGATTGCCACCCTCTCTTTTCAGATGATTTTTCTGTGGGTCATCAACTTCTCGACTTTCTTCAACCAGGGGCAAACGATTTTCATCGGGCGGGCGTATTGGATTACCGGTGAAGTGTCGCGGGACGGCCACTACCTCTTCTGGTACTACACGATGCTCGTGATTGTCGTCATGTGCGGTTTCGGCGTGCGCAACCTCATGCGCACCCGCTACGGCCGCTGTCTGGTTGCGGTGCGCGACAACGACCGCGCGGCCGATGCGATGGGGATGCATCCGGGGCTGACCAAGGTGTATGCCTTCGCCCTGGCCGGTTTTTTTGCCGGTGTGGCCGGCGCCCTGCACGCCTATCTCTTCCGCGGTGCCGGGTTTGAATCTTTCACCCTGCACCAATCCATCACGTATCTGGCCATGGCCATCGTCGGCGGCCTCGGAACCCTGGTCGGGTCATTTTTCGGCCCGACCGCCATCTACATGCTCGACCTTCAGGTCGAGCACGTCGCCAAATTGGCCGGCGTCATTTTCTCAGAGACCATGAACCTCGCAACGGGGCTGCGCCCGCTGACCTTCGGCCTGGTGATCGTTTTGTTTCTGATGTTCGAGCCGCGCGGCATCGCCAACTGGTGGCGGATCGCGCGATCCTATCTCAAACTGTGGCCGTTCAGGTTTTAGGATGGCCGCGCCACCGTCAAAAGGCAATTGTCGACGGCGGTTAATTGGGGCATTGAAGCACGATGGGTGATTCCAACAAACCACAACCGAAATGAAGGAGAGGAAAAAATGAACAAAAAATGGACCTGCTTGTCTATCGTACTGACCGCGTTGTTTCTGACGGTCGGCGTCATGAACGTCCAGGCCGCGAACACTTACAAAATCGCCTCGTCCCTGGCAATTACCGGCCCGACATCCGATGCCGGGAACCCGTATTCGAAGGGCATGGAAGACTACATCCGCTTCGCCAACGATGAAAAACTGCTGGGCGACGACAAGGTCGAGATTTCGATTCGTGACGATCAGTACCAGACCGATGTCACCAAGCGCAATTTTGAAGAATTCCTCGATGAGGGCATTGTGCTCTACCTGAACTATTCCACCGGCAGCACGCTGGGCCTGAAGCGGGATTTCGAGGAAGAAAAGATTGCCGTGCTCCCGGCCTCCTATCACCGGGGCAACCTGGAAGATTCCAACTACATCTTCCTGCCCATCGCGTCGTATTCCAGCCAGGTGATCGGACTGGCCGAGTATGTGGCCAACAACCACAAGAACGGCAAGGCCAAAGTGGCCCTGTACATCCATCCGTCGGCCTTCGGGCGCGGACCGGTGGAAGATCTTCAAAAGGCCATCGGGGCGGGGTTGAACATCGAGATCGTCGAGGTGGTCGAGCACGGCAAGGACCTGGACAATACCGCCACCCTGCAGCGCCTGAAAGAAAAAGGCGCCCAGTACGTCATCAGCCACACCGTCCAGTCCCCGGTGGCGACGCTGCTCAACGATGCCCAGCGCCTGGGCGTGATCGCCAATACCTTTGGCGAGCCGGGCAAGCTGACTTTCCTGGGGGCCCATTACACCGGTGGCAACGACCTGATCGATCTGGCCGGATCGGCGGCGGACAATTTTTACTGGACGACATCCTACAAGCTGACCTCCGAGCCCGGGCCGTGGACGGATCAGCAGCTGGCCCTGGCGAAGCGGTATGGCCGCGACGATAAGACGGCTAATTCGCACAACTACACCAGCGGCGTTCTCGTGGCCCAGATTGCCGTTGAAACCATGAAGCGCGCCAAGGCGAAAGGCGTGAAAATCGACCGGGCAGCTCTCTATCAGGAACTGCTGGCCATGAACGACAAGAATGCCTACACGCCGTTTACGACCGTCGGTCCGATCACCTATTCCAAAACCGACAAAGAAGGCGTCGATACCCTGCAACTCTACGCGGTCAAAGATGGTGCGTTCCATTCGGTCGGCAAGCCGTATGCGCCTGAGTACGTCAAGAAGATCAAATAGCATAGGACAATACAGACAATCGGCGGTCGGCGGTTTTCAAAAC
>JBAPSB010000005.1:0-12116 GCA_049281435.1 Desulfobacterales bacterium | reverse complement strand
GTGCGCCGGTTCGACGCCCGCCGGCCAGACGATGATCTGCCGGCGGGAAACGCCGATGCGCCGAAAGCGGCGGCGGCGTCCACGAGACAAAAAGACAAGGAGGATAAAAGAGTCGATGCTTGACAGTTCAAATCTCAGAAAAGGTCTGAAGCTGGAGATAGACGGCGAGCCCTACATCGTTGTGCAGTTCGAGTTCGTCAAGCCCGGCAAGGGCCAGGCGCTCTACAAGTGCCGCTTGAAGAACATGATCACCGGCTCCCAGTTCGACCGGACCTACCGCTCGGGTGAAAAATTCAACGAGGCCAATCTCGAAGAGGCCGAAATGGAATATCTTTACTTCGACGGCGACCACTACTGCTTCATGAACACCTCCTCTTACGAGCAGGAGTTGCTCAGTGAAAGCCAGGTCGGCGAGGCGAAGAGCTTCCTGAAGGAAAACACCGTCTGCAACGTGCTGCTGTTCGACCGCAAGCCGATCGGCATCACGCTGCCGAACTTCATCGAGCTGAAGATCGTCAAGGCCGATCCCTGGGCCAAGGGCGACACGGCCTCCGGCGACAGCAAGCCGGCCACGCTCGAAACCGGCACCGTGATTCAGGTGCCGCCGTTTGTCGAGGAAGGCGAGGTGGTGCGGATCGACACCCGCACGGGCAACTACGTCGAGCGGGTGAAGAAGTGATGCGGTTACAGAACGCTGAAGCGCCGGTCGAACATTTTCCCTATTCCGTATTCGTCCCGGCGCATGAATTTCTCCTGTGACGGCCCTATGATCTGCATCTCCGGATGGCTCCGCTGCACGTCCGCCGCGATCCGCATTTCCTTGGTGCATCCGGTGCTGAAGGTGGCGTCCTTGCCGACCCATTCGGGCGGAACTTTCTGCTTGAGGATCTGAAAGGCCGTGAGGATGTCCTCGTAGGTTTGAAAGCGCCAGATGTCGATCAGCCCGCTGCGTTGAACGATTTCCCACATGTACATCAGATCATCGGCATCCATGCCCGGCTCGTAGAATTCAGATGGATTGATAATGAACGTCTGGGTGGAATGCTTTTCGAGGTGGCGGACAAAGGTCGACATGATTTTTTTGGCCATGTCGATTTTGCCCGGAATCGAGCCGATGATGCCGCTGTAGAAAACGACCGTGATGCCGGCGGCCTTGGCGGCCGCCATCTGATCGACGATCGCCTGGGCCTTTCGTTCCAGATCCGCGTGTGAAAACTTGATGACCTTTTCGTGGCGCGGTTTGAAGGAGATCTCGATGCCCCCGGCGTCGGTGACAGTGATGTTGTAGATGTCCTGGGTGAACTTAAAAGGGGTGTCGAAGAACCGCCGCCGCTGGTCGTCACCGCGCGAAATGACCGCATCGACCTCTTTGAAGGCCCTGGCAAAAGTAGTCGACACCATCAGGAGGTTGAGGTTCTCACGGGTGCCGTCCGAAATGGCCAGGATATCGTAGTCACTGCGGAGTTTTCCGACCAGTTCGTTCTTGCCCAGCGATTTTTCCCGCAACACCAGCACGCCTTCGAGTTCGCGGCGCAGCACCGGGTCGGCGGTCAGGTCGGCAAAGTCGGTCTTGGTAAAAAGGGGGCCCTCCTTGACGGCCAGGATGATCTTGTGACCGCGTTTGACCAGGTAGCGGATGATGGCCAAATCGACCATGATCTCGCCGGCCTCGTCAGCCAGCCAGAGGATCTTGCGGCCCTTGTCCTCGTTGTTCGGAATATGGTTTCCGGTAATCGCCAGAAATGCCAGCAGCGGTTCCAGGCCGTTGCCGTCGAGGGGACGTCGGAAAAGCTCCTGATAATCCTGTTCGGTGTAATCTCCGGCGGCATCGGTCTTCCACAGGGTCGTTGCACCCGCCAGGGTCAGCAACCGTTTCAATTCAAGGTAGTCCGCGAATTCACGGATACCGGCCAGGGTGCCGGGGACCCGTTCGCAGGGAAAAGGCGCGACGCGGTTCAGCGCTTGCTGGAAGGCGGGCGTATTCAGGGCGAGATGCAGCCGCCGGTTGCGCTGCGCTTTTTCCTCGAACCAGGGATCCTCGATCTGGGTGCGGTGCAGAAATATCATCAGCAGCCGTTTTTCGAGTCGCGAGGGAATCAGGATCTGATCCGTGATTTCGTGCTGGTACTTGATCTCCACCAGTGCTTCCAGGAATTGCCGGTCGAGCGGGTCCTCTATCTTGCTCTTGATCAGCGCCATGGTGCGGTCGAGGACCTCGAGGTACTTGCCGGTCATAAACCGGGATTTCTTGCGGCTCATGATGGCGTCGAACATGCGGATAGAGCAGGGATAATAGCGCTCCTCTTCCTCGGTGAACACCATGAAGCGCACTTGCTCGGGAGAGGCGGCCATTTCCGGATAGGCAAAGTGATCGAGGTGGTTTTCGATGAAAAAGGCCGTAAACCACGCATCCTGCTCCGGGCTCGATCCCGGCCGGTAGACAGAGCGCAGTGCGCCGTTCGAAACGGTGGCCGATGCCCGGCGGCGAGACTTTGCGGCCCCGGCGGGCCGGATCGTTTTATTTCTTTGCGGCATGGATAACAACTGGTCTTTTCGTTTGGGGCCTGGCAATGGGTAAGCGGGAAATTGCGGGTGTCGCGGCTCCCGGACGACACGTCGCCAAATCGCCGGTCCTTAGTCTTTGGTGAAAAATTGCAGTTTGGTCGATCCCAGTTCGATGATGTCGAATTCTTTCAGCAGGATGGTGTCTTTGACGGATTCGCCGTTGACCTTGGCCTTGAACAAACCGCCCACATGGCTGAGGTGAAATCCGTTCGGGCGCATGCTGATGGTCGCGGCGGTGTGCCCGACCCCGAGCCCGCCGACCACGATGTCCGACTGCGGGTCCTTGCCGATCTTCGTCAGTTTCTTCGTCAGCGAGACGTCGCCGTTGCCGCCCGACAGGAAGGAAAGAACGCCGACGGGCGCCGATTTTTCAACCGCCGCGGGGACCGGGGAAGGCGTTTTATCCGCAGTCATGCTGCGGAAGATGTCGGCATCCATCACCATCGTCTGGTCCACCGGCTCATCGGCATCTTGCGGACGATTTTCGTCGGCGGCATAACTGAAGACAAGGGTGTGCTTGCCGATATTGATGATGTCGCCGTGTTTGAGCCAGTGCGACGTGACGAGCTGTTCGTTGACAAAGCAGCCGTTTTTGCTCTGCAGGTCGGTCAGAACGAAACCATCGCCGATGGCATCGATCTTGGCATGGTGACCCGAAACCGCCAGGTTCTCAACGACGATGTCATTGTTGGTGCGCCGACCGATCGTCAGCGACTTGCCCTCTTGGAGCGGGTAGTCCGCGATGGTGTTTTTTTTGAATTTCAACGTCAGCATCGGCATGGGACATTCCTTTTAATCAGCTAATCGACTGCCTGTTTTTTGGAGCC
This sequence comes from Desulfobacterales bacterium, assembly GCA_049281435.1. Lineage (GTDB taxonomy): Bacteria > Desulfobacterota > Desulfobacteria > Desulfobacterales > SG8-13 > JARFQH01. Next base: position 8,724 of record JBAPSB010000005.1, on the reverse strand, counting down.
AAGACTCGCAAAGCTTTCTGAAACCCGTGACAGCAGGCTTTTCAACTTACTCTCGCCGTTCAGATTCTTTTTTATCGCCAGCACGATGACCGTTATGTTGTCGGTGCCGCCGCGGTCGTTGGCCAGATCGACGAGCCGGCGGCAGGCTTCTGCCGGCGGGTGGACGGCGACGGTGGCAAGGATCTCATCGGGCGTGACCATGTCCGTCAACCCGTCCGAGCTGATGACAAAAACATCCCCCGCAAAGCAGGGCACTTCACAGATATGGGCCTCGACGGTGGTGTTGACTCCCACGGCCCTTGTCAGAACGTGGCTGAATTCGGCCCCCAGTCGCACGGTGCCGAGCGGATCGGCAACCTCGTGTTCGGCCATAACGGTGTGGAGTACCGACAAACGCTCGATCAGGCCTTTCTGGACCAAAAAGATCGAGCTGTCGCCGACATTGGCGGCCACCAGCGTCCGGTCGCTTACCTTGAGCAGCGCGACCGTGGTGCCCATCCCCCGATACTCGCCGGAGCCGTTGGCCGCCGTGTGCACGGCGCGGTTCGACGACAAGATCCCGGCCAGGACCTGGTTGGCTTCGAGTGAAAGGGTGGTATCGGAGGGCGATTTTTCCGCCGCCACCCGGCCGTCGCGGCAGCATTCGATGTGGCGGCGCATCGATTCGATCACGAGGCGACTGGCGACTTCGCCGGCCCTGTGACCGCCCATTCCATCGGCGACAATATAAAGGCCCAGCCCGTCGTCGACGAGCAGGGCATCCTCATTGTCTTTGCGCCTGTTGCCGGTGTCGGTCAGGCCGGCTGATTCGGTGACAATCATCAATGGCTATGATGTACTCGGGTGAGCCGGCGAAACCGCGGCGGAAATCCGAAATGTCAGGTTCAAAATAGGCCTTCGGATTTGCTTGAAAAACATTCGTTTCATTATAGTATATAACCCAGGGGCGGTCAAGAGTGCCGTGGTTTGGGCGTCCCGGCGATACGAAGGGGCCGGTCTGACCGCCGCCGGCATTTCCCGGCATCGCGGCCGATCCGGTGGACGGTGATCGGCTTTAGGACGACTCGGATGTTGCACATCGCCGTCAAGGTGGGTATAAGGACAAAGTTGGGCCCGTTTAAGAAACCGCCTTTTGCCATCCTGAAATGATCAGGATTTCCGGATAAATCAAAGAAATCGGCTTCCGTGCGCACCGGCGACGATTGCCGGCCGCAAGCGGGTTCGCTGAGCCGGCCGGCATGTTTTGGGCGCGATGGATCGTAGCGGCCTGAAAACAGGCAAGATCGTGAGTGAAATGGTAATTTTTTGGGCGAACGCCGTATCTTTCCGCTGTGAGGGTCCATGCGACGAATCGGCATACTGAAAAACACGGTTCAACCTTACGCCTGGGGATCTCACACCGCCATTGCCGAACTGCTCGGCGTCCGGCCGGAGCCCGGTTTGCCCCAAGCCGAACTCTGGATGGGTGCCCACCCCAAGGCCCCCTCGCGGGTGGCCGTCAATGGAGAGTGGCTTTCCCTGGAAGAACTCGTAAACCGCTATCCGCAGGAGATCCTGGGCCGGGAAACGGCGGCGGCCTTTGGCAGCACGTTGCCTTATCTGTTCAAGGTACTGGCGGCCGCCCGCCCGCTGTCACTGCAGGCTCATCCGAGCCTGGACCAGGCCCGGGAAGGTTTCGAGCGCGAAAACGCCCGGGGCGTCCCGCTGGATTCCCCGCAAAGAAACTACCGGGACGCCCGCCACAAGCCGGAATGCATTTGCGCCCTGACGCCGTTCTGGGCGCTGCACGGTTTTCGTCGGATTCCCGAGATCCTGGCTCTGGCCGGCCGGCTCGAGCTTCCGGTTTTTGAAGACCTGCTGAGTGTTCTGCGGAGCCGGCCGGATGCGCACGGGTTGAAACTGTTTTTTAAGGCCATGATGACGCTGCCGGCCGCCAGAAGAACGACCCTGACCGCGCAGGCGCTCGACCGGGCATCGAGGCTGGCGGCCGAAGATCCGGTATACCGATGGATGGGCGAACTCGGGGCCGCATACCCGGGGGATATCGGCCTATTTGCCCCCATTTTACTGAACCTTGTCCTGCTCCAGCCCGGCCAGGCCTTGTACCTGCCGGCCGCGGAACTCCACGCCTACCTGGAGGGAACGGGCATCGAGTTGATGGCCAATTCCGACAACGTGCTGCGCGGCGGTCTGACCCCCAAGCATGTCGATGTCGCCGAGCTGCTGAGGGTGCTCAACTTTGAAGAGAGAACGGCCCATGTCCTGGCAGCGCAACCGGCGGCAAACGGAGAAAGCGTCTACGAGTGCCCGGCGCGTGAGTTCGTCCTGTCGGCCATCACCGTTGTTTCGCAAACACCCTATGTCAGCCCGCCGGTCAGAAGCGTCGAAATCCTGCTTTGCACCGCCGGGTCCGCCGGGATCACCGACCGGGGCACCGGTGAAGAGATTGCTTTTCCCAAGGGCCGGGCAGTGCTGGTTCCCGCCGCGGTCAAGGACTACACTCTTAAGGGTGAGGCGGTTGTCTTCAAGGCGGCGGTGCCGATCGAACAGTTATTACTTGATTCACAAGAAGGGAGATTATGATGGAACCTGCGGATGGCGCCCTGAAGGGGACCCCTTTCGATCTGGCCGATGCCGTGGCCTATGCCGACGGCTCGGTGGTCAGCAAGACCTTACTCAAAAAAGAAAGCGGCAACATCACCCTGTTCGCCTTTGACAAAGGCCAGGGACTCAGCGAACACACCGCCCCCTTCGATGCGGTGGTCTACATCCTCGACGGTCAGGCGGACATCACCATCGGCGGAAAAGCCCAGTCGGTCGCGGCCGGCAGCATGCTGATCATGCCGGCAAATATTTCGCATGCGCTGCACGCCGCCGAACGCTTCAAGATGCTGCTCATTATGATTCGCAGCCGCTGACAGGCCAAAGACATGGTACACTACACGGGGATCAACCATCTGGCGATGGTGACCGGGGACATGGAGGCCACCATCGGATTCTGGCGCGACCTGCTCGGCCTGCGGCTCGTGGCCGGTCTGGGGCGAGGGGGTTTCAGACATTACTTCTTCGAGATTACGGCCCACGACATGATCGCGTTCTTCGAATGGCCGGGGGTGGAAAAAGGCATCGAGAAGGACCACGGTGCTCCGGTGACAGGCCCGGCGATTTTCGACCACGTCTCGCTCGAGGTCGAAAGTGACAAAGACCTGTGGCGGCTGAAAGACAAGTTCGAAGCCGCCGGCCTCTGGGCATCCGAGATCATAGACCACGGGTTCATCCACTCTCTGTATGCCTTCGATCCCAACAATATTCCGATCGAATTCAGCGCACCGGTCGCCGGCGTCGACATCCGGGCCACCCCCCGCATGGTCGACACGCAACCGACGGTAAAAGCGCTTGAAGGCGCGGCCCCGCGACCGGAGCGCTGGCCGGCCGTCACCCGTCCCACTCCCGCTCACAAGCGCCGCATTTATCCCGGTGAGGGAAAGGCGCTGGCCGATGAAAACGACCATGATCACCCGGTGGGGAACAGGCCGATATGACCGCCCCGTCTCGAACCTCAAATGGTTTCAGCGATTCTTCCATGCAGCCGCGCCGACCATTCAAAGCTCTACTGGCAGTGGTTCTCGGATTGGCTTTTCTGGCGGCCCTCGTCGGCGTGGCCGATGTTCCGATCCACAAGCTCGGAATGCAAAAAGTCGCCGCCGCCAATGAGGCCTACCTGAAGCAGTCCATGGACAAGGCGATTTCCGGGTTTCTGATTTTATCGGGCATCAAAACCGGCCTGGCGGTCATCGAGGGCTCGGAGGTCGGCATCGGCTTCAGCCTGCAGATCGGCGATGTGGTCCAATCCGTCTATGATTACGTGGACATCGCCTGGAAGACCGCCCTGGCCGGGGGGACCGTCATATTGATCACCCGCCTGGTGCTGCAGGCCGTGGAGCTGATCGATCAGTGGAGCCTCGGGTTGACCTTCGGCTGCGCCCTTGTGCTTGTTCTGGCCGGCTGGATTTTTCCGCGCCGGTTGCGGCTGAAGCGCCTCCTGCAGGACGCCACTTTTTTTCTGGCCATCAGCGCGGTCGTTTTTTACTTCGTTTTTCCCTTCTCGATTGCCGGAGCCGCCTTTATCTCCCAAAGGATAACGGGTCCGCTGATCGCCGAATCTCAGCGCAGTTTCGAGAGCATCAAGGAAGACTTTTCGGCGGACAGGATCAGCCATCACCTTTTCAGCGACGACTCCCCGGGTGAAAAAAGCAGTATCGCCGGACTGCTGCTGAAAGGAAAATTTGACAGGATAAAAGAAGCCCTGAAATCGCAAGCCGACTATTTCCAAGCCAAATCCCGCAGTATCGCCCTCTGGACGCTGCAACTGATTGCGGGCTACCTCTTCGACAGTATCATCTTTCCGGTGACTTTTTTTATCCTGCTGTTCGTGATTGTCAAAGGCGCGCTGTTATATGTCTTCGAAGATCGGAAACAGCAGGCGTTCGGTGAGCACATGCAGGCCGTTTTGGAAAAATTGCAGCAAATAAAACCGGACAGATTCTCGCACTCTGCAGCCCGGTTCAGGTCCGATAGAAAGCGCCGCCTTTTTTCATGAGAACGATGACGAACCGGAACGCCGACATAGCGCTCGCCGAATTCCGGCGCTCTATCGACGCGATCGACGCCGAACTTCTCGATCTGATCAATCGACGGCTCAAGATTGCCAGGGAAATCGGTGCGGTCAAACTGCGCGAGGGGGCCCGGATCATCGACCCGGAACGCGAAAGCACGCTTATCGAACGGCTGATGACACGCAACCAGGGGCCTTTGAGCAAGGAAAACCTGTATCACGTCTTCAAGCAGATCATCACGATCTCGCGCGCGGTTCAGACGCCGCGATCAGCCGACGAGTTGGGCCCCGGCGCCACAAGCGTCTACGCCGTCATCGGCGATCCGGTCGCCCACAGCCTGAGCCCGGTCATGCACAACCGGGCCTTTGCCCACACCGGTTACAACGGCGTTTACATCGCCTTGCGCGTCACGGACATTGCCGCGGCCGTCAACGGTTTCAGGGCGCTGGGGATCAAAGGCATCAGCGTGACCATTCCGCACAAGGTGACGGTGATGACCTGTCTGGACGAGGTGGATGCCACGGCCCGCGACGTCGGCGCGGTCAACACGATCGTCAACCGCAACGGTCGCCTGGCCGGTTATAATTCGGATTACCTCGGCGCCGTAAAGGCCCTTGGCGACGCCATCGATATCGGCGGCAAGACCGTGGTGATCATCGGCGCCGGCGGAGCCGCCCGCGCCATCGGCTTCGGCGTCGGCCGCGCGGGCGGCCGCGTCGTAATTTTAAATCGCAGCCCGGAAAAAGGCGAACAGTTGGCCGGTGCCTTGAACGCCGATTTCCAGCTCCTGTCGGAAACCCGGGAGATAAGGGGCCAGGTCCTGGTCAACACCACCCCGGTCGGCATGTTCCCCCACGCGGAGCAGATGCCGATAGACAAGCGCCTGCTGCGGCCCGATCTGGTCGTCATGGACATCATCTACAATCCCCTGACCACCCGGCTGCTGCGCGAGTCCGCGCGCGCCGGTTGCCGGACCATCAACGGCCTGTCCATGTTCGTTTACCAGGGGGCGGTCCAATTCGAACTCTGGACCAAAGAAAAGGCCCCGCTCGATGTGATGCGAGCGGCGGTGGAAGGCGCCCTGCAGCGGGTTTGAGGCGCAGGCCGGGAAACCGCCGGCAATTTAAAACAAAAATAGAAGGTAGGTTGAGCGGTTCAGGGTACAGGGCTCAAGGTTCAGGGGTGTAAAATCCTTTGACCGACAATACTCAGCAAACCTAAACAACCGATTTTCATGCACCGTTGTGACCCTGAAGGCATACGTGTTTGACGATATAATCGATGACATCCTTTAACCCAACAAACTCAATCAACCCAATCAACTCAATAAACCCAATCAACTCAATCGACTCAATAAACCCAAAAAACTCAATGAACTCAATAAACGCCATAAACTGACCAACCGACTAAACCGACGCAACTGATGCAACCTTTTTTACACTGACATGCACCGCAGTCGTCTATGATCGAGATCAAGCCTGATAAAATCGCAAATGCGACCGTCTGCGTGCCCGGTTCAAAAAGCTACACCCACCGGCTTATGATCGCGGCGGCGCTGGCGGACGGCGTCTGCACGGTCAAAAATCCGCTGGACAGCCAGGACACGCGGATTACCCGGCGCTGCCTGTCGGAGATGGGGGTCGCGATCGAGGAGGCGTCCGGCGCCCTCCGGATTCAGGGATCATCCGGGCGACTGCGCTCGCCCGCTACCCCATTAGATCTCGGGAATTCCGGCACCTCCATGCGCCTGCTGGCCGCGGTGGCCGCACTGGGCCAGGGTGTCTGCGTCCTGAGCGGATCGGCGCGCATGCGGCAGCGGCCGATTCAGGACCTGCTCGACGGGTTGCGTCAAATGGACATCGGGGCCCGGTCGGTGAACGGCGACGGGTGTCCGCCGATCGAGATCAGCGGTGGAAATATCACCGGGGGCCGCGTGACCATCGACTGCCGCATCAGCAGCCAATACCTGTCCGCCCTGCTGCTGATCGCACCCTTTGCGATGAAAACGGTCACCATTTCCGTTACCGGCGGCCTGGTGTCCAGACCCTATGTCGACATGACCATCGCCGTCATGAAAGCGTTCGGCATCACGGTCGACCGCCAGGGCTACGAGCAGTTTGTCGTCTCAGACGGGCAGGCTTACCGGTCCGGCGACCATGCGGTGGAACCCGACTGCTCCCAGGCCGGCTACTTCTGGGCGGCCGCGGCCATTACCGGTGCCGGCATAAAGGTTGCCGGGACTTCCAAGTCCTCCCTGCAGGGCGACGTGCGGTTTACGGACTGCCTGGCGGCAATGGGGTGCCGGGTGGTGGAACACGGCGACGGTATAGAGGTGATTGGCGGCCCGCTGCGCGGGGTGACCGTCGACATGGCCGACATGCCGGACATGGTGCCGACCCTGGCCGTCGTGGCGGCTTTTGCTAACGGAACGACGGTAATCGAAAACGTGGCCCACCTGCGGGCCAAGGAAAGCGACCGTCTCGGAGCCGTGGCCACGGAGCTGGCCAAGATGGGCGTTAACGCCGCGTGTACCGGTGACGGCCTGCGCATCGTGGGCGGCCATCCGCATGGCGCGGCCATCGACACCTACGACGATCACCGCATCGCCATGAGTTTCGCCCTGGCCGGGTTGAAAATTACGGGCGTCAAAATCAAAGACGAGACCTGCGTGAAAAAATCCTTCCCCGATTTCTGGAAGGTACTTGCACGTCTTCATCGTGCCGAACTGCGGCCGGGCGACGCGTGATGACCAATTTGTTTCTCATCGGGTACCGTTGCACGGGCAAGACCAGCGCCGGAAAACTCCTGGCCGCAACGTTCGGCTGGAGTTTCGTGGATTCGGACCAGGTCATTGCCGACGAAATCGGCAGCAGCATCGCCGAATTTATCGCCGCCAGGGGATGGGCAGCCTTTCGGGAGACGGAACGGCAGATCATTGCCCGGCGGTCTGTACTGGAACGGCAGGTCGTCGCGACCGGCGGTGGTGCGGTCATGGCGACCGAAAACGTGCGGTGCATGCGCACCGGCGGAAAAGTGATCTGGCTGAAAGCCTCGCCGGACACAATCCGCCGACGCATGTGGGACGATGTCGGCACTGCCGTTAACCGCCCCTCACTGACAGGGCAGGGGAGCCTGGCGGAAATCGAAACGGTGCTGGCCGAGAGGAAACCCCATTATGCGGCGGCCGCCCACTACGGTATCGACACCGACGACCTGAGCATCACGGAGGTCGTCAGGAAAATAATCGAATTAGTTGGAACCACCCCGACCGTTGCAGCGGGTTAACCGGCCAACGGCGTAACGCACCAACCGCCCTAACCGACTCAACTGACTCAACTGACCTAACCGACTTAACTGACCCAACTGACCTAACCGACCCAACTGACCCGCTTGATCCGGCCAACGGGCTAACCGGCCAATGGGCCGGCAAACGGGCTAACGGGCTCAACCGATTAACGGAACCCCCAACCATGTCCAGCACCTTCGGAACACTTTACAGGGTAACGACCTTCGGCGAATCCCATGGCAGAGGTGTCGGCGCCATCGTCGACGGATACCCGCCGCGCATCCCGCTGGCGGAGACCGACATCCAGCCTCAGCTCGACCGCCGCCGGCCGGGTCAGAGCCGCCTGACCACCGATCGGGCCGAGGCCGACCGGGTGACCATCCTGTCGGGGGTCGAAAACGGCCTGACTCTGGGCACGCCCATCGCCATCGTCGTCGCCAACAAGGACCAGAAACCGTCGGACTATAAGCAGATGCAAGCCGTCCCGCGCCCATCGCACGCCGATTACACCTATCAGGTGAAGTACGGCATCCGGGCGGCCAGCGGGGGCGGGCGGTCGAGCGCGCGCGAAACCATTGCACGGGTTGCGGCCGGGGCGATGGCCGAAAAATTCCTGCTGGCGACCTGCGGGGTCGATATTGTCGCCTGGGTCAGCGCGGTCGGAAGCATTGGGTCACCGGAGATCGACATCGACAGGTTAACCAGGGCCGACGTTGACCGGCACGCCGTCCGTTGCCCCGATCCACAGACCGCGGACCGGATGCAGACGGAAATCGAGGCGGCCAAGGAGGAAAAGGACTCGATCGGCGGGATCGTCAGCTG
>JBAPSB010000004.1:0-13923 GCA_049281435.1 Desulfobacterales bacterium | reverse complement strand
GATAACGGTTTTGGCAAGGCCAGAGGGAGGAGGCTGTATATGCCCATACGCCGACGACCGATAACGCAGTCCAAAACCGTTATCTTGACGCCTGTCAGTCGATGTGGGGCATCAGCGCCCACGTGATGGCCCAGGACCCCTTGCCGGTCTCTTCTTCCAGGCAAACGACGCCGCCGTTTTGGAACTTGAAGACGGTGATGTCCGCATTTCCGGTCACCAGGTAAGCGGTGAGCTTTTCCATAAACGGCAGGTGTCCCACCAGCATCAGGTTTTCCGGCGAGCGCAGTCCCGCGGCCAAACGGGCGACGTCATCGAGCGGTTTCAACCCGGTGCATTCGGACAGCTTGTCGGCCGCATTCAAGGCCGCAGCGAAAATTTCAGCCGTTTGCAAGGCTCTTTTTTTTCCGCTGTGGGCGATGGCCGCCACCCGCACCCCATAACCGGCGGCCACTGCGGCGATGCGCTCGACTTCCGCCCGACCTTCGTCCGACAGGCCCTGTTCGGGGTCGAGGTCCTTGGGCAGGCTCTTGCCATGCTGCACGAGATAGAGCGCCATGCGGATTCTCCTTTTCTAAAAAGGTTGCCAAACAATCAAATTACCTATATATACACAATTTTGTAATAGTTTCAAGCGTATTGGATTATTCACTTTCTGGAGAGAGCGGCATGCGAATCGTCACCCGGCCCGATTTCGACGGCGTCGTCTGCGCGGTACTGCTGCACGATGTCGAAAAAATTACTGCACCGATCAAGTGGGTCGAACCCGGTGACGTGCAAAAGGGGTTGGTGGAAATTCAGGCCGGCGACATTATCGCCAACCTGCCCTATGATGATCGCTGTGCCATGTGGTTCGACCACCACTTCACCAATCGTATCCAAACGCCGTTCAAAGGCGACTATCGCGAAGCACCCTCGGCCGCCGGCATTATCTACGGCTTCTATCCGGGCCGATTTCCCGAGAATCGGCGCGAGCTGGTCGCCGCGGCCGACAAGATCGACTCGGCCGACCTGTCGATGGACGAAGTGCTGCGGCCGGAAAAATACGATTTCGTGCTGCTCTCGATGACCATCTCGAACCAGGATGAACCGGAAGAAGCCTATTGGAACCGCCTGGTGGCATTACTGCGGCATTCGGATGTTCGTTTGGTCCTGTCGGATCCCGCGGTCCGGCTGCGCTGCGATAGGATCATCGTCGAGAACACGATCTACCGCCGGTTCCTGGAGGAAAACACGCAGGTGCGGGATCAGGTGGCGATCACCGATTTCCGGCCGCTCGAAAAAGCACCGACCGGCAACCGGTTCCTGGTTTACTCTCTTTTTCCCGAAGCTTTTGCGCACATCCGGATTCGCTACGATGCCAAGGATTCCGATAAAGTCGCGGTCAACGTGGGCCACAGCATCTTCAACCGCACCTGCCGGGTGAACGTCGGGCTGCTGCTCTCGCGGTTCGAAGGCGGCGGCCATCCGGGGGCCGGGGCCTGCCGCTTTCACATCGACAAGGCCGGGGAGTACATTCCCCAAATCATCGCGTCCCTGACCAGAAACGAACCGCTGGAATAGTCGCCCGCCGACACTTTGATTCCCGTCGAAGGCCCCACCGTATTTTGATTCTGCGGAAACTTTTCGCGATTTACTTCTTCATCGTCAGGATGGTGCCACAAGGCAGTCATGGAAATTCGATCCTGAGCCGCCGACGGCGGGCCGAGACGGATGGGGGTGCTATAGGCTTCAAGATAAAGATTTTGGCAAGGCCAGAGGGAGAAGGCTGTATAGGTCATACGCCGACGACCGATAACGCAGCCAAAATCTTTATCCTGAAGCCTATATCAACGACGGTGCGGGGTCGGTTGCACCCAGCGGTTGGTCGTGCTGTCGTAAAACCACTTGTCGGGGAAGCCGCGGCGCCGGACGAAGGACGGGCTTTCGGCCCAGGTGAGGAGTTCCTCGTACGCCTGATGTATTTTTCTGAAGACGGTGGCATCGCCGCCGTGGTCGGGATGGTGTTTGAGGGCCTGCCGGCGATAGGCGGTTTTGATGACCTTGAAGAGTTCGGGGGAATTCAGGACGGATTTTCCGAGTTGCAGACGGATCAGCGACGCATCCCGGACGCTCGGAATTTTTATCTCCAGGGGTCTTACCGTCTCGCTGTCGGCGGCGTCGCGCCGGGCCTGTTCGAGCACCAGGCGCGATGCCAGGTAATGCCGGTTGGTGCGGCGCTTCTCGGCCCACCAGGCGTTTCCGAGCGTGTTGGCCATGCGGCAGAAATCCCTGGCTGGTGTCATCCGGCGCGACCGGGGGTAAATGAAACTGAAGATTTCCGCCGCGCCGAAAGGCATCACATCCAGCAGGATCGTGTCCGTTGTGAAGTAAAAGGTGGCGAACCTTGTGTTGAGGGCCTTGAGCAGGCCGGTGCGGATGTTCAGCGTGCGGCGCAGGTACTGCCGGCACTCGATCGAGCAATAGCGCCGCAGGCCCATTTTCAGGGCCGTGCCGCAGGACAGGCACCCGCCGGGTCTGGTTTGAAGCGGGACGATACTGGCGTTTTGGGGGCTGTAATTCATGGCCGGGTTACGGGTTACGAGTTTCGGGTTGCGGGGCGCGAATTACGGGCGGCGGGGGATTGCGGGTTCACGAGATATCTGAATTAAACCTTTTGCCGCGCGCCGTGTGCCTTTCGCCTTCTGCCTTATACCCTATACCTCACACCCTGCATCGTTAAGTTAATTGTTTCGTGTTTTGTATTTGGTGTTTGGGCGGTGCAGCCGTAGGGGCGCCCCTTGTGGGTGCCCGATCGATAAAGAGTCGTCGGTATTCGGCTTTAAATTATTGGTTGCGGGTTACGGGTCTCTGAGTTTCAAGTTTCAAATATCAAGTTTCCAGTTTCAAGCATCATCTATACCGGAACCGGTTGCGGAGTTCAAGCCGGGAAAGTTTGAAGGAGCACCTCTTTTTTCATGATGGTCTACGGCAAGCTTTTACTGACCGCGTTTTTCTGGGGTGGCACGTTCATCGCCGGCCGGGCTCTGTCCGGGCATGTGGCGCCGTTTTCGGCGGCTTTTCTGCGTTTTGCGGTGGCATCGGTTTTTCTGCTTCTGTTTCTGCTGAGAGCAGAGGGACGTATACCCGCCCTTCGCAAAGCGCAGGCGGCACCGATCCTGGTCCTGGGAATGACCGGGGTTTTTGCCTATAATTACTTTTTTTTCAAGGGCCTGCAGCTCATCGAAGCCGGCCGGGCCGCCGTGATCATCGCCAACAATCCGATCGGCATTGCGCTGTTCGCGGCCCTGCTGTTCAAAGAGCGGTTGAGCCGGGTCCAGGTCGCAGGCATCCTGCTGTCGGTGGCCGGGGCGGTTTTTGTCATCTCGCGCGGCCAACCGGCGCAGCTGCTGTCCGGCGGCTTCGGGTTGGGCGAACTGCTTATTTTCGGGTGCGTGCTGAGTTGGGTGACGTTTTCCCTGGTGGGTCGCAGCGTCCTTGAGACCCTCTCGCCGCTGGCCGCTATTTTCTATGCGTCGCTGGTGGGCACGGCGGCCCTGTTTCTGCCGGCCTGCGGTGAAGGCCTGCTGAGCAGCATCGGCCGTTATCGGGCGATCGACTGGCTTGCCATTTTCTATCTGGGCTTCTTCGGCACGGTGGCCGGTTTCGTGTGGTATTATGACGGGATAAAGAAAATCGGACCCACCAAGGCCGGCCTGTTCATCAATTTCGTACCGGTCAGTGCGGTTGTCCTGGCCTTTTTCGTGCTGAGCGAGCCGATCACGCCATCTCTTTTAGTGGGGACGCTACTGGTCGTCAGCGGCGTCTTTCTCACCAACCGGCGCGCGGCGCCGGCGGCAAACTGAACGTCGCAGCGCAGACCGGACCCTCGCCGTCTTAAAATCCCTCCCGCCCTCCCTTTTTCAGGGGGAGGGCGATGATGTCGCCTTTACAATGGAAGGCGGAGATATGCCGCAGTCCCGAATGCGCAGGGGCAGGCCTGTATGCCTGCCCTTTTTGTCGAATGACCCCGCTATCGGGTACCCACAAGGAGTGTTCCTCCCGCTGCATTACCCAGACACCACACACCAAATACAAAACACCAAATACAAAACACGAAACACCGAACAAACCCTAACCCGTAACCCGTAACCCGAAACTCACAACTTCCAGTTTCCAGTTTCTGTTTTCGTCCTAACTCTCCTTCACGGTTTCGCCTTCGGTGCCGACCGTTAGGGCGCTTTGCTCGGTTTCGACCTGCCGCAGCAAGATATCCGACCCGCACAGGCGCAAGTACCCGACGGCTTCGATGAAACACTCTTTGGCCTTGTCGATTTCGCCCTTGTCCTTGTAGTAATTGCCCCAGTTGCGGTACGCCTGGGCCAGGGTGCCCTTGGCGCCGATCTGCCGGGCCAAGTCGATCGAACTCTGAAAATAGGATGCCGCCTTGCGGTCGGACTGCCGGGCCAACTCGTTGTGCCGGGCCGCCCGGGCATGGCGCGTCAGGTCGGAGTAGACGGCCGCCAACATGGAGCCGCAGGCGGCAAATCGCAGCCGGCTGCCGTTTTCCCGCCACTGCCCGCAGCTTTGTTCAAGGATCGTCAACCCTTCCTCGACCCGGCCCTCGCCGACCAGGACCACGCCCTGGAAAAAATGGGCCGGCTTGCCGGCGAATTCCACCCCGAATTCGTCGCAGAAAGTCTCGATATCGGCGATGGTGTGCCGGGCGTCTTCAACCCTGCCGTTTAAAAGCAAACCGAAAGCCAGCGCCAGTTTAGGAAAAAGGGAATACCAGGGGTCCACCGAGACCTGGACGGCCTTTTCGAAAAAAGCGGTCGCCTCGGACACGTCACCGGCCACCAGGTGGCCCCAGCCGATGCAGCAGTACCCCATGCCGGTGGCGCGGTAGTCGCTGCGCCGGCGGCCGAAATCGAGCAGGTTGCGGCCGGCTGCGAGCGTGCGGTCTTTTTCGCCCTGGTGCCAGAAGGCATACCCCATTCCGGCCATGGAGCTGAAGTAGATGAAGTCATCCGTTTGCCCCGCGGCGTATATTGCCTGGGCTTTCTCGGCATGGCCGATGGCCTCGCCCAGCAGGCCCAGCTCCGTGCTCACCCACGTCAGCCAGCAGCACGCATAGCCCGCGACGGCGACATCCTGTATTTCTTCGGCCAGAGCCAAAGCCGTCGTCAGATGACGGTGTGCTTCTTTAAACCGTTCGCGGTGCCACAGCGCGCATCCGAGCCAGGCGTAGAACATGGCCCGCTTTTCCCTCTGGGCGAGGCCGTCCGCGGCGGCCTGATGGCGTTCGAGCAAATCCAGCAACTCCTTGTAGCGCCCGCGGTAGTAGAACACGAAAGACCACTTGTTGAGCAGATCGATCTTCAGGCTGTCGGCCTCCGGTGCGCCGCTGCATGCCTCGATGCAGGCATAGGCGTCCTGGAAATACTGCTGCGCCACATCCAGCGCATAGCGGGCCAGGCTTTTTTCTCCCGACCTGGCCAGATAGTCGGCGGCCTTGTCGAGCGAGCGACCCCTTTGGAAATGGTAGGCCAGCGCCTCGTAGTATTCGGAGAGGCGGTCCTCGAACAGGTGTTCGATCACCCGGCCGACCCACTCGTGGATTTCCCGGCGCTTGTCTTTGACCAGGCCACCGTAGACCACTTCCTGGGTGAGAGCGTGCTTGAAGATGTACTCCACGGCCGGCCGGTAGCTGCGCGCCTTGATGATGTCCAGCGTCTCCAGACTGCTCAGGTGGTGCCAGAGGTTGTCCTTGAACTCGGTGATGTGGCTCAGGATCTCCTGGTAGAATGACCGGCCGATCACGGCGGCCTCCTGCAGGATGCACTTCATTTCGGCTTCCAACCGGTCGATGCGGGCGGCGATCACGCCGTGGATCGTGGAGGATATCTCCGATTCCTCGATCGATTTGCGCAGCACCCAGTGATCTCTTTCGGGCACCAGGGCTTGCGACTCGACCAGGGAATTCATGATTTCTTCCAGGTAAAACGGGTTGCCGCCGGCCTTTTCGCGCACGAAGCGTTTCAGCTCCAGGGGCAGGCTGTCGGTTTTGAGCAGCGATCCGACCATGGTCTCGGTTTCCGCCGGCGACAGGTCTTCCAGCCGGATGTCGATGAACGATTCGCCGAGGTTAACCGTCTGCTGATGGGAAAACAGGGTCAGCGTGGGCCGGTAGACGCAGATGACCAGGGCCGGGTATCTGAAATCCGAGAGCAGAAACCGGATCAAATCCAGCGAGGACGGGTCCGCCCAGTGCAGGTCTTCCAGGCAGATGATCGTCGGCGCCCGGCGCGCCATCGCGGTCAGGATTTCCAGAATGGCTTTCTGGAGCCGCAGCCGCCAGGTTTCCGGGTTGAGCCGGGCGAGTTCCGGGTAGTCGAAGTTGTACAGGCTGCCGACGTAGGGCACCACGTCTTTTTTGTGTTCGATGAAATCCAGCCCCGATTCGATCTTTTGCCTGACGATCTCCGGCGGGTCGCTTTCCTTGATGTCCAGCGTGCGGTTGAGCAAGTCTATCAGCGGAAAGTAGGTGAAGTTGCGCGAATAGGGGTAGCACTGGCCTTCGCGCCAATTGACTTTTTCACGGGTCGAAAAAATCTTAAATTCTTCGACCAGCCGGCTTTTGCCGGTGCCGGCGTTGCCGCCGATCGACACCAGGCGGCCTTGGCCGGCCCGCACCCGGTCGAGGGCTTCGATCAGCAGCTCGAGTTCCGGATGGCGCCCGATCAGATCGGCCCGCAGGCCATGAAAGCGGTGGATTTTCTTGGGCTGATCGATCAGTGAGATGACCTTGTAGACCGGCAGGGGTGTATCGATGCCCTTCAGCTTGGCAGGGGCGAGAGGAAGAAAATTGAAGTAGCCGCGTGACAGGCGGTAGGTTTCGGAGCCGACCAGGATGTCCCCGGGCGCGGCCAGGCTGCACAGGCGGGCGGCGATGTTCAGGGGCGCGCCGGCGATGCCGTGGGTGCCCTTGATGTCGTCCACGTCTCCGGTGACCACCAGGCCGGTGTCGATCCCGGAGTGCATCGACAGGTAGTGGCCGGCCTGCTGTTCGTACTCGCGGCCGCAAGCCGCCACGCGCTCGTGGATTTCCCTGGCGGCGATGATGGCCCGGATCGCATCGTCCTCGTGGGCGTTGGTTGCGCCGAAGACGGCCATCACGGCATCGCCGGCGAATTTTTCGATGAAGCCCTCGTACTTGGCGACGATGTTGGTGATCTCGTGGTATATGCGCGCCAGGATGTCCCGGACTTCCTCCGGGTCCAACTGCTGGGTCAGCGTGGTGTAGCCGGTCATGTCCGAAAAAAGGACCGTGACGTGTTTTCTTTCCCCGGCCGACCCTCGCGACCCGGCGCCCCCGGCCCCGTCCGAGCGCCGCCGTTTGAAGAAGGTGTCATCGGCGCCCGGCGCACCGGTTTTCGACAGCACCTTGCCGCACTGGCTGCAGAACTTGTTGTGCGGCAGATTGACCGTGTGGCACGCCGAACAGACGCAGCCCATCATCTGCCCGCAGTCGTTGCAGAATTTGACATCGGGGGGATTCAGGTGAGCGCATTTGGGACATTTCATGTGAACCTCCCGTCAGATTGGGCCGGCCACCCGGGGGTCACCGCCCGCTGCGCCGGCGGCGGAACTGCAAGGCGCACGGATCGCAGGAAAGTCCTTCGCGTTCGTTGTGTCCCCGCGGTGAACAGCCATTTATCCGTCCGTCAGCATCCGGATCTCCTGGGACCTGACTCTCAGCCGGTGGCTGATGACCAGCGCGATGTTGGCAATAAACTTCAGGGCGATTTGCGGATGGTCGGTGCGAATGCGGTTGAAGCCGTCGAAGGTCAACCGGTAAAATTCCGAGTCTTCGTCGGCCCGGACATCGGCGGATCGCGGCTGGCCATCGAGCAGCGCCATTTCACCGAAAATGGCGCCGCAGCTGAAGGTGAACAGCCGTTTATGGCGGTCGCTGTTCGGCAACTGCAGGCTGACGCTCACCAGACCATAGGTCACCATTAGCATGTCGCGCTCGTTTTGTCCCTCACTTATTATCGCTGCCCCCTGTTTGTAGGTCTTGAAGTCCAGAAACCGCTTGTGGCGACGGGTGGGGGATATATTTCATCAGGTTGCCCAGTTTTAAAACATCCAGCAGCACCTGGGCCAGCCCGCCGATCATTTCGCAAAATGAGACCAGGCACACGATAACCAGGTTTTTGACAGCTATGCATTGATTGGATATCTCGAAAATGAATCCTTTTCTGACCGGATCGAGCATATTCTTACTCAGGCGAAGAATAGAAACGGCCTTTTATATATCCATGCCATTCACATCGGTGCGGTGTATTATATAACCTTGAGGGAAAAGGGCAAAAGTTTAACAGACTTGGCTTACGCCAGAATCAAAGCATTGCCGATAAAGACGATCGACCGCATCGATGGAGAGCTTCTTCTGACGGCCGCCGGTTTAAAAGCAAAATATCCTGTTTCGTATGCGGACTCATTTGCTGCGGCCTTGGCAATGATTAACAACTGCCCCCTCCTGACCGGCGACCCGGAATTCACATCCCTTGAAAAGCAAGGGATAATCAGCATTGAGTGGCTTACGTAGACTGAAGAAGGTTAAGACCGGAGACCGAGCGAGACCGACCGGATAGCGGGCAGACCGAGCATGCGACGGAGCGGCCTTCGGAAATTCATCCGGGTGCGGTTGCTTTGATCAGGAATAATCAGCCGAGGAATCCCAGAGCCTTATCAAAACCTTTATCTTAAAGCCTGTAGGAGCTTCCGGCCGTCGGGCGGACGCCGAGGCGGATCATCTTGCGGCGCAGGGTGTTCTTGTCGATGCCGAGTTCGCGGGCGGTGGCCAGTTTTTTACCATGATGGCGATGCAGGGCGCGGATAATGGCTGACTTTTCGATGTCCTTCAGGGTCACGTCGTTCGAGACGACGGCGGCGTTGCGGGCCGGGTGAAGGTGTTCGGGCAAGTCCTCGAGCCGAATGAGGTCCTCCCGGCAAAGGACGAACGCATGTTCGACCGCGTTCTCCAACTCGCGGACATTGCCGGGCCAGTCGTGCAGCATCAAGGCCGCCATCGCATCCCTGGAAAGCCCCGCCACCGTGCGGCTCTTATGATGGTTGAACCGCTCGATGAAATGATCCACCAGCAGTGGGATGTCCCCCTTGCGGTCCGTCAGCGGCGGCAGGGAAATTCTGAAATAGCGTGAGACAAGGAGGAACCATGTCTGAAGATAAGGGCAAAATCAGCCGCCGGAACTTTTTCAAGGGGGCTGCCATGGGCGTGCTGGGGGGAACGGCCCTCGGCATGGGACTTTATTCCTACACCCCGTGGCGCAAGGCGTACTTTCCGAAAGTGCAGCGCAAGATGGCCGACATCGGCGCCTGCAAGAACATCAAGGTCACCAATATCTCGGAAACCAGTTGGTTCACGAATGCGGATCTCATGGGCGACATCAAGGGCGCCGGCGGGCTTCTGGTCAACCAGTACAGTTACAACTAGCCCCCCTTCGGCGACGGGAGCGGGCTCGGCAAGGGCAGTTACGAAAAAGGTATCGCCAAGACCAAACACCTTCTCCCGCACAATCTGGAAGAAGCATGGGCAATCACCGAGAAGCTTTCGGTGCACCCCGAGAATTCCGGCGGGTTCGCCTGCCTGATCGAACTGGAGGAAATGAACGGCAAGAAGCACAAGTACCTGCTCGACAGCGGCTGGTCCTACAAGTGGATGGACGAGAGTTTCAAGCGCGAGGGCATCGACCAGATGCTGAAGAACAAGGAAATCGAAGCCCTGTTCATTTCCCACGAGCACTTCGACCACTACTGGGGCCTGCCGGTCACCATGAAATACGATCCGGATATCACCATCTATATCCCCGATGGCTTTTACCCCGAAGGGCTGCAGTACCTGCAGGACGCGGGTCACAAGGGCAAGGTGGTCAAAGTGAAACCCGGGCTCAACACGGTCATCCCGGGCTTTGCGTCGTTTGTGTTTGCGATCCCGATCATCTGCCGGGTGTACGGCGAGCAGTCCCTGTATTTCAACGTGAAAGATCACGGCCTGGTCAGTGTCACGGGCTGCTGCCACCAGAGCATCATCCAGTTCGCGGAAACGGCGATGAAGGAGATCAAGTACGATAAAGACAAGCTCTACGGCATTTACGGGGGGCTGCACATATCGCCCTTCGAGGACTGGGACCCCAAGTATGACGACCTGGTACTTTCCTTCGGCAACTACGGTTTCCAGAAGATCGGCTGCAACCACTGCATCGGGATACTGTGCGCCAAAAAGTTCGTGGAGGCGGGTTACCCGGTCATCAAGGGGACGGCGCGGCACCGCTCCAAGGAGGCGGTCTATCTCGGCAACGGCGACAAGATCGGCTTCGGGATCGAGGTGTAAAGGTCTTCAGTCTTCGGCGACGGGAGGCTTACGGCCGCTCGCCGCCGAATTCAATGGGAGGTGGACGATGGCAAAATACCGTTGCGGTTGCGCTGATGAGGTCTAACACGCGATGGCACCGGACCTGAACCTGAGCAGCTTTTTCAAGGGGAACTTCGACGAAGACCCCGGTGTTGCGCTCCAGGCGCTCATGCGGACCATCCTGATTCGCAGCCAGTTTCTGCCGACGGTCCGGCACGTCCTCGGCTGGCGGGGCCTGAGACAGTCACCGGCCGAGGCCGAGGGATGGACCGCAAAGGTCAGGGACTGCGCCGGCGTGTTCGGGCTGTTTTTCATAGGGGCCGAATCTACCCCGGGGTGGACCACCGGCCGCTTCGGGCTCTGCTATTTTCCCGATGCCGCGGAGGCCCTGGTCGAACGATGTTCCTTGAGGGCCGCGGCCTTCACGCAGGCCGAGGATTGTCGGCACAGCATCCGCGATTTCCTGCAGCACCCGGCGATGTGCGAACTTTTCGGTGTCGGCAGCCTGCTGCTTTCCGTCCGGAGCCATCGGCGCGCTCTGGCGCTGGTCCTGGAAAGTACTTCCGCACTGCGCACGGTGGCGGTGGACGGCGTCAAGCTGCCGCAAGACGGGCGGTTGATGACGCTGGTTAAGCCCGGCGGATTCGATCAGGACTTTCCCGCCTTCGAGACGGCGCGTGCGTTTTTCGATGTTCTGGCCGCCTCCGTGAGCTTCAACCTCGAGCAGCCCCCCGGCTTTCTCACCGAACGAAGATACCCTGCAACCCAGCGGGCGTATGACGATTCGGGCGCCGTATCTGCCCGGGATGCCCCCGATCTTTGGAACGCGATCGTGGCGCTTGGCTATGGGGAGGGTGACTTCGATGCTCTCTGCTCGCAGGTTGCGGCAACCAAGAACTCCCCGATGGCGGCCGTAAAGGCGACCGGTCCCGAGACGGCACCCGGCGACTACCAGGACAGGCTCTGGTGGCGCGCCCACTTGTTAAAGGATTCCAAAAGCATCGACAAGAAAATCCTGGGCGTGGACGAGCGCCCTCCGCTCATCATCCTAACGGGGTTCCTGGGTTCCGGGAAAACGAGCTTCCTGCAGCATTTCATCGAGTACCAGACCCAGCGCAGCCGCTTCGTGGCGGTGATTCAGAACAAGATCGGAGAGATCGGACTCGATGGCAAGCTGCTCGATTACACCGTCACCGAGATCGACGAGGGCTGCGTTTGCTGCACCCTGGCGGGCAATTTGAAGCGAGCGGTTCAGGGCATCCTCGGAAATTTTTCTCCCGATTATATCATCCTCGAAACCTCCGGCCTGGCCAACCCCTTCAACTTGCTAGAGGACATGGCGGCGCTGGCCGAGGTGGTGCGGTTCGACTCCACGGTCTCACTGGTGGACGCCGTGAACTTGAATGAAGCCCTTGCCGGCGGCCCCATTGCCGCCGACCAGATCCGGGCGGCAGATGTCGTGATCGTGAACAAGTGTGATCTGGTGGACGATGCGCGGCTGGAGACGGTGAATCGGAAGGTTAAAGAGATCAACTCCGCCGCCCCCCTGTTTTGCACCACCCATGGAGATTTGAACCCGGCCTTGATTTTCGATATGGATGCTTCGGCCGGCCTGGGCGCAACCGGACAGAACTCAGCAACAGAGTCCGTGCGTTAAAAGGGGTCGTCTATTCACCCTGCTCACGCCGCGGCGGGTCTGTGGTCAAAAAGCCTGAGGCTGTCCCAGGCGCTGGATCGTGAGAAATTCGTGCAGGCCGTGGGATCGCTGCCCCCATCCGTTTTTCGTGCCAAAGGTCTGCTCGATTTTAAAGGCTCCGACGAGACGATGCTTTTCCAGTACGTCTGCGGACGGTTCGAATTGTCCGTTTTTCCCAATCAAGGCGTCCGGGATCGATTTCTGACATTCATCGGCAGCGGCAACGCGCCGAATCGAACATCTGATAGAATCAATGTCGATGGCGCCGACCGGGTAAAGCGCGACCGGGCACGCACGGGCCAGGTTGTTCCAGCAAACTATTCTGCATCTGTTCCTTGCGGAATCTTTTCCCTTTTCGCACAAAATCATTGATTCAGGGATCAGAAATTTAATAAGTAATGTCTGACCGAAAACTCCCCTCCCCTGGTGGGAGGGGCTGGGGGAGGGAGATATAACTGCTTAATATCATACACCCTCACCCCGGCCCTCCCCCGTCGAGGGGGAGGGAGAAAAGAGTTTCCGTTCAGCCACTAAGTATCTTCGGTAACAGGATGGTCGCCGCTGAAGGGGGATGGGAGATGTGCAGACCACGGATATGCAGGCCATTTCTTTCTTTCCACCATGAGGGGTGTGCCCCGATGCTTTAATCGGAATTATTCGCTGCTCGATGGCAGACCAGATTTTATGCCTCACCATCCGTAAATCGTACTCAGTCGGCAAATTCAGCCAAAACTGAACTTCGAACCGACATAGCGCCGCAATCTCGCAGCGGACATCGACGGGATTTGCCGGACAGGCAAACAACCTCTTGACATTTCAGTGCTATTTTGTAACACAATTATCAGCTTGGTGACGGAGATCGCCCACGGCCTCCGTTGCCAGGTTTTCCCAGGCTGGCCCCGAGCATCCTCCAGGCGAAAGGAGCACCATGAAACGGTCCCTTTTTCAGCCGGTCACGCTTTCCTGTTCCCGCTGTCAACAACCCGCCGCGATAAACGTCTGGCTTATCGTCGATACTTCGGAGCGTCCCGACCTGGTGGACCGCATCCGCGACGGTTTGCTGCGGGCGCACCGCTGCGATCATTGCGGCCACGAGAAGAAGATAGACGCCCCGCTGCTGGTCCATGACCCGGACCGGCAGCGGGTCTTTTTTATTCCGCCAGCGGCGGGCAGCGAAAAAAAGGCGCGGAAAATGGGCGCGGTTTTGTTGCGGCAGCTGGCCGAGGCCTTCGATGGGCCCCCGGATTACTTCAACGATGTCCGGGTCGTGTTGTTTGAGGACCTGCCCGCCCTGATGGAAGATTCTGATACCCGCAAACCCGATGATACCCGCGAAGGGACTGGTGAAGTTTTGGCCGGGACTCTCTTTTCGACCGTTGACTTATCTTATATAGTTGCCGAATTGGAGCGTGTCGGCCGGGCGAGCGACATGCCCCGGCGGATCCTCTTGTGCCGACAGGCATTGACCCAGGTGAAGGAATCGAAGGACCCCGAATTGTGGGCTTATTTTAAAACGACACTGGCAAAAAACCTTCTGCAGGAAACCTTTGAAAGTCCGGGCGAGAATACCGGGCTGGTACTCGGGTCCAGCCGCCAGACACTTGAATTCAAAACTCATAAGGCCATGCTGGAAGAGTGGATTTACACGGTAAACGACCCGGCGGGTGCCGACCGGCAGCGCACCCTGAGCGAATATGCCGGAAACATCGATTTGCCGAACCTGCACTACACGATGGCAAAGAACATAGAGTTTGGAGAACGGACGGATACGGGCGCCGGGCCAGATGGTGCCTCAGCCGCGAAGGACGAA
>JBAPSB010000003.1:0-10946 GCA_049281435.1 Desulfobacterales bacterium | reverse complement strand
GACCGGCTTCAGCTCGACCAGGAGCGCGTTTGTCCCCTGGAAGCCCTGCACGAGGACCTTTACTTCGGTTTACTGTAGTTTTACAGGGACTACGGCGAACGACATGAAATCCGCGATGATCTTAACTTCGGACGCATTCTGCCCATCGTCGTCTGCCCGCGGGTGGGCCGGCCGGAGGCCCGGCTTGTGGCAAGACCCTACCGCCCGACGAAAATCACGCGTAAGCCCGGCAAATCGAGGGCGGCCGTTTGCGGTATCGGCCGGCAGGGCGGCGGGCTGCGGTTCTTTTTTGATATCGACCGCCTGACGTTCGAACTCGGACAAAAATTGGTCGCGGTGGCCGGGAGCTGGGGGGTCAATCTGGGGGTGTCACGGCGCGGATTTCACCTGGACATCGGGTATCCCGCCAAGATGGATCGGGCATTGTCTGCGGTCGCAGAGGCGCCGGAGCCGCCCGCCGATCGTCGCCTGGATCTCTCCGGAACTGAGAAATGGATCCGGCGGCTGGCTCGCCTGCCCCATCTGCGGGCCTGGCAGGGCGGAATCTCGGTTAAGAGCCGGCCGATCCACGTACTGGAGGCCCGGCTGGAAGCCCCCGGCATATCTTCTCTCGGAAAGGCCCGGTTCCTCAAACCGGCCTTTTTGTTCAACGCCCGCCATCATGCCAACGAAGTTTCTTCCACCAACGCGGCCCTGCGCCTGGCTTGGCGCCTGAGCCAGACGGCCGAAGGGCAAGAGCTGCTGAAAAGGGTCAACGTGGCGGTCATTCCGATGGAAAACCCCGACGGCGCGGCCGCTCTGGAAACCCTCTCGCCGGGCTGCCGCGACCATAAACTGCATGCTGCCCGCTACAACGCCCTGGGAGTAGAGTGGTACGACGACTACCACCGGGAGCAGCCGCGCTTTCCGGAAGCCAAGGTCAAGCGCGGGCTCTGGCGGCGCTGGCTGCCGCGCTATGTGCAGGATGCCCACGGCGTTCCCAGCCACGAATGGGATCAGCCGTTTGCCGGGACCGTCAACCCCCGCTTCCGGGAATACTGGATCCCGCGCGCCTTCGTCTTCGCCATTCTACCCTTCGTGAACGAAGCGGCGCATCCGGCCTACGAGGATGCCAGGGCGCTTGCGGCCGACCTGGCCAGAGACATGGCGGAGCACGCCGACATCGGTGCCCGCAATGCGGTTTTTGCCAATCGCTATGCGCGCTATGCGCGGGCTTTCGCACCCGAGGTCTTCCCGGCTTCCGTGTGCGAGGGCCTGGTCGTCGTGCCCACGGCCCCGCACATCGATCCCTCGAACTTCGGGCGAGTCCACTGGCCGCTGACTGAAACCGAACTCATCACCGAAGTTGCGGACGAGGTGGTGGAAGGAGACTGGCTGGAAATGTGTGCGCGCGCTCATCTGACGGCGGCCATGACGCTGCTGCGGCGGCTGGCCCGGACGCCGCGGGCATCGCTGCAAGAGCTGGAAAACGGCGCTACCGGCCTGTACCTGGCCTGGCGCCGTTCCGAAACCGGTTAACCACATGCCGCTTGCCTCCTTGACATTTGTCGATAAACCGTTCAAAGAAAATGTACTTTTTCAATGGGCGCATTGTTTAGAAAGCCGTTCAATAAGTCGAACACCGGATCCGGCCACCATCCGCGCCGGCATCGTATAAAAGACTACGTCACATTTCGGCTACCGGCATCACGCCATGCGACCACCGCCGGTGGGCGGGACGCCGATATCTACTTTAGCTGTTACCAACCGCCCCATCGGCGGCTTTTGCCATAACCGGAACACTTTAATCCTGACGGGAGGCATTGTATGCGTAAAATCATTCTTCTTCTGATAGTGACGGTGTGCCTGGCACCGGTCCTGATGCCCGCGGCCGATGCCGCCCCGGGCGGCACTCTGATCTGGGGCCGCGGCGGCGACTCGGTCAGCCTGGACCTGGCTCAGGCCACCGATGGCGAATCCATCAAGGCCGGCATCCAGATGCTGGAAAACCTGGTCATCTTCGACAAGCAGTCCATGGATGTGGTGCCCCAGCTGGCCGAATCCTGGAAGGTGAGCGACGACGGTCTGACCTGGACCTTCAAATTGCGAAAGGGCGTGAAATTCCATGACGGCGAGCCCTTCAACGCCCAGGCGGTCTACGATTCCTTTGCCCGCGTCATCGATCCCAACCATCCCCTTCACCAATACGGCAAATGGGTCTACCTGAGCCTGTCGCTGGGGCCGGTCAAGCAGATCAAGATCATCGACGATTACACCATTGCCCTGGTGACCGAAAAGCCCTATGCGCCGCTGCTCAACAACCTGGCCCTGTGGCTCTGCCCGATTCTCTCGCCCAAGGCCATGGCCGAGTACAAGGATCAGATCGGCCAGCATCCGGTGGGCACCGGCCCCTTCACGTTTTCCAAGTGGGTCAGGGACGACCAGATCGTCATGGAGAAAAACCCCGACTACTGGGGCGACAAAGCCAAGGTGGACCGGATCATCCTCAAATCGATCCCGGAGCCCAGCGCCCGGCTGATGGCGCTGCAGTCCGGGGCCGTGGACATAGCCGACGACCTCGACCCGGACAGCATCCGCCTGGTGGAGGCCAATGCCGAGCTGGCTGTCATGAAACGCCCCAGCGTCAACGTGGGCTATCTGGCCCTCAACACGGAAAAACCCTACCTGAAAGACGCACGGGTGCGGCGCGCCATCGCCCACGCCATCGATAAAAACACCCTGATCGAAGCAATTTTTCAGGGGCTGGCCATCCCGGCCAAAAACCCCTTTCCGCCCTCCATCTGGAGCTATAACGACGCGATCGAGCCCTATGGCTACGATCCGGCCATGGCCAAAAAATTGCTCAAGGAAGCGGGCTTCGATTTCACCCGCGAGCTGGAACTCTGGGCGATGCCGGTGTCGCGCGCCTACATGCCCGAGCCGGTCAAGACGGCCGAGCTGATCCAGGCTTACCTGGCGGCCGTGGGCGTCAAGGCCAAGATCGTGCGCATGGACTGGGGCACCTATCTCAAAAAGACCTCCAACGGCGAGCACGACATGTGCATGCTGGGCTGGCTGGGCGGAAACGCGGATCCGGACAATTTTCTCTACGGGCTGTTGAGCGCCGACACGGCCAAGACCCCCGGAGCGGCCAATGTCGCCCTGTGGAAGAATCAGGAGTTCACCGATCTGTGCCTCCAGGCCCAGCGTGTTTTCGACAAGGCCAAGCGGGCCAAGATGTACGAAAAGGCCCAGGTAATCTTTCACGAAGATGAGCCGTGGGTTCCGCTGGCCCACAGCACCATCGTGCGCTGCTACAACAAGCGGCTGCACGACGTGCCGCTGCGTCCCAACGGGCTGAACTCCTTCCAGATGGTGTCCAAGGACTAAAACACCGCGGCGGGAAAACATCGATGCCTCTGGGGTACATCGCCAAACGCCTGTGGCAGTTGGCCCTGATCTTGTTCGGGGTCTCCGTGCTGGTCTTCCTGATGCTGCGGATGATCCCCGGTGACCCCGCGCAACTGCTCTTGGGAGAGTATTCCAACCCCGCGGAACTCACACGGCTGAGGACCCAGCTGGGGCTCGACCGCTCCCTTGCGGTCCAATACGGCATCTATCTTACCAACATCCTCCAGGGTGACCTGGGCCACTCCATCCGCACCAACACGCCGGTGGCCGGGGAGATCTGGGTCCGACTGCTGGCGACCCTCGAACTTTCCCTGGCCGCCATGCTGATTTCCACGCTTTTCGGCATCGCGGCCGGGGTCGTGAGCGCCGTGCGGCCTCATTCCGCCTGGGACTACGCCGCCATGTTCCTGGCCCTGGTCGGCGTCTCCATGCCCATCTTCTGGCTGGGGCTGATGCTGATCTACCTGCTGGCGGTCAAGTATCCGGTTTTCCCGATGATGGGGCGCCTGAGCATGGGTCTCGAGGTGCCCGTCGTCACCGGGCTCGTGGTGGTGGACGCGATGATCGGCGGCCGGTTCGGCGCCATCTGGGACGCCGCCCGCCACCTCGTTTTGCCGGCCGTCACCCTGGCCACCATTCCCATGGCGGTGGTGGCGCGCATCACCCGCTCGGCCATGCTCGAAGTGCTCAACAAGGACTATGTGCGCACGGCGCGGGCCAAGGGCATGAGCGAAGCCGTGGTGATCCTGCGCCACGCGCTGCGAAACGCTTTTTTGCCGGTCGTCACCGTTTTGGGCCTCAACCTGGGGCTGCTGTTGGGCGGGGCCGTGCTGACCGAGACCATTTTCTCCTGGCCCGGCCTGGGGCGTTACGTGGTCGACTCCCTAATGGGCCGCGACTACGCCGTGGTCCAGGGGTGCATCCTGGTCTTTGCCGCGCTGATGACGATCATCAACCTGGCGGTCGATTTGATCTATGTGCTCCTTGACCCGAGGATTCGAGTGCATGAGTAGGTGGGAGACCTTCGGAGACCTGTTTCGCAACTGGAGCGCCGTCGCCGGCATGGCCATCATCGCGCTGATCCTGGTGGTGGCGCTGGCCGGACCGCTTCTGGCACCCCACGACCCGCTGGTGCCGGCACCTCTCATCCGTCTTCAGGGACCGAGCGCCGCTCACCCCTTCGGCACCGACAGCCTGGGACGGGACATCCTGAGCCGGGTGATCGGCGGCGCGCGCATATCCATCCTGATCGGGCTGATTTCGGTCGCCATCTCTCTTTTGCCCGGCACCCTGCTGGGCCTTCTGGCTGGCTACTTCGGGCGTTGGGCCGACAGCGTGATCATGCGCTCGATGGACATGCTGATGGCCTTTCCGGCCATTCTCCTGGCCATTTTCATCACCGCGGTCCTGGAACCCAACCTGACCAACACCATGATCGCCGTCGGGTTCGTCTACATTCCGCATTACGCCCGCATCGTGCGCTCCAGCGTGCTGTCCCTCAAGCAGCAGCTCTTCGTGCAGGCCGTGGGCCACCTGGGGGGCAGCCACGCGCGCATTCTTCTGCGGCATGTACTGCCTAACTGCCTGCCGCCCATCATCGTCTACGCCACCCTGGGAATGGGAATGGCCGTTCTGCAGGCCGCGGCCCTGGGATTCCTGGGGCTGGGGGCCCAGCCACCGACACCGGAATGGGGGGCGATGCTGAGCGAGGGCCGGCAGTACATCCAGATCGCCCCGCATGTGGCGGCCTTTCCCGGTGCGGCCATTCTGCTCTTGGTGCTGGGCTTCAATCTATTCGGCGATGGGCTGCGCGACGTGCTGGATCCGTCCCTGAGATCTCAATGAGCAGCGCCGTTTTGGACATTCGCGAGCTGACCACGCGCTTCGCCACCCGCCGGGGACCGGTCACGGCCGTTGATCGGGTCAGCCTCAGACTGAACCCAGCCGAGACTCTGGGGCTGGTGGGGGAGTCCGGTTGCGGCAAGAGCGTCACGGCCCTTTCGGTGCTGCGCCTGTTGCCGCGGCCCGCGGGAACCATTGCCGGCGGCCGGATCCTCTTCAATGACCGGGACCTGGTGTCACTGCCCGAAAAGCAGATGCGCCGCATCCGGGGCAACGACATATCTATGATATTTCAGGAGCCCATGACCAGCCTGAACCCGGTCTACCCGGTCGGTTTTCAGATCGTGGAGGCCATCCGGCGGCACCGCCCGATGGACCGCAGCGCAGCACGGCAGGAAGCCGTTCGCATGCTGTCCCTGGTGGGCATCCCCGATCCCGGAGGGCGGGTAAACGACTACCCGCACCAGCTTTCCGGCGGCATGCGTCAGCGGGTGATGATCGCCATGGCGCTCTCCTGCCAACCGGCCGTCATGATCGCCGACGAGCCCACCACGGCTCTTGACGTCACCATCCAGGCCCAGATTCTCGATCTGATAAACCGGCTCAAAGCCGAGATCGGCATGGCGGTGATGCTGATCACCCACGATTTGGGGGTGGTGGCCGAAACCTGCCAGCGGGTGGCGGTGATGTACACCGGCCGGATCGTGGAAGAAGCCGATGTGCGCACCTTGTTTCGCAAGGCCGCGCACCCTTACACCGTCGGCCTGTTTCAGTCCCGGCCCAAGATTGGCGGCCGCCAACGCCAGCTCAAGCCGATTCCCGGCGCGGTGCCGAGCCTGTTGCGGCTCCCGCCGGGTTGCTCTTTTCAGGGCCGCTGCCCTCGCAGCGACGCCCAGTGCCGACGGGATCCTCCCTGGGCGAAAATCGGCGCAGGTCACCGGGCGCGCTGCTGGCATCCCGTGGAGTAAAACCGTGAACCACCCTCTGCTCGAAGCCCGGGACCTCGTGATGCACTATCCGGTAAAGACCTCCGGGTCGGCCCGCCGCCGGCAGGTGGTGCGGGCGGTGGACGGCGTGAGCCTGGCCGTCGACCAGGGAGAGGTTTTCGGTCTGGTGGGGGAATCCGGCTGCGGCAAGTCGACGCTGGGCCGGCTGCTCCTTTATCTGGAGAAGCCCACCGCCGGCCGGGTTTACTTCGAGGACGAGGACCTGGGCACTTTCGACCGGCGGCGTTTGAAAGGTTTCAGACGCCAGGCTCAACTCATCTACCAGGACCCGTATTCGGCACTCGACCCCCGCCAGCGCGTCGGCAGCATCATCGAGGAGCCCCTTGCCATCCATCAAATCGGCACGGCGGCCGAACGGCGCCAGCGGGTGGAGGAACTGCTGCAGGTGGTGGGGATGCGGCCCGGCCAGGCGGCACGCTATCCGCACGAGTTTTCCGGCGGGCAGCGCCAGCGGATCGTCATCGCGCGGGCATTGGCCCTCAACCCGCGCCTGATCCTGGCCGACGAGCCGGTTTCGGCCCTGGACGTGTCCATCCAGGCCCAGGTCATCAACCTGATGGAGGAGCTGAAGGACCGGTTCGGCCTGACTTACATTTTTATTTCACACGACCTGAGCGTCATCGAGCACATCTGCGACCGGGTGGCCGTCATGTACCTCGGCCGCCTGGTGGAACTGGCGCAACGCACTGCTTTCTACGGCAAGCCGCTGCACCCCTACGCGCAGGCCCTGCTGTCCGCGGCACCGGTTACCGACCCGGATGCGAAGCGCAACCGGCGGATTCTCGCCGGGGATGTGCCCAGCCCCATCAACCCGCCACCGGGCTGCACCTTCCATCCCCGCTGCCCCCACCGCATGCCGGTCTGCTCGCAGAAACGCCCCCTGTTCCGGGAAATCGAACCCGGCCGCCGGGTCGCCTGCCACCTCTACTGAGAATTATTCTATCATTTGCTTTCATAGGAACCGGACCGCCCGCCGACAATGTCCCGGATACCGGCCAACATATCCCTGAACATGTTGGCCCCCATAACCGCCTCACCGGTGACCACGCCAAGGTAGTCGACGATCTTTTTTCCATCTATGCTCGGGGTTGTCGTGATAATCATTGTCCGCTCCAATCATTCACCTTTTGCCGCCCCTTCGATGGCCAGCTGAGCGGCATTCATGATGGCATCGCTGCTCATCGTCGCCCCACTGACGGCATCCACGTTGGTGGACTGTTTTTCGACGATCTTGGCCGGAATGATCTCTTCGGCGGGCCCGCCGAGCATGGTTCTGTGTTTCAGAATATTTACCTGCGCGATGCTGCCGTTTGTGACAACCACCTGCACAACTGCCTTGACCGGCCCATTAGTGGCGCTGCCCACGTAAGTTCCATCGGGCACGGCATCCGGGTTGAAATGGCCCCGATCCGGGGTCGGTGTGAAGGCGCACCCAAATGTCAGCAAGAAAAGTCCGCTTATCAAATAGGCCATGCTTCTATTCATTTTGAACTCCTCTTTTTTTCTTGCCGATAACGGTTTGTCTCGAGCAATATAGCCGGCTTTCTCCGATGCTCCATCAACAGCAAGGTGAGACCAGCTTCTTCACATCTTGGAATCCGCTGTTTCTAATAGTCTTAAAACCAGACTACACTCCCACCGAACGAAGAAGATAGCACCTTCACCAGATCAGAGTTCTTTCGGTAAGGGTGGTTAGTCGTCCCCAAATACCCAAGTTATCATCATTAAGAATTGAATGGGAAAAGTTAATATATCGAGAGGCACAGTATAAAGATATTTCATTCTTTTTTTGCTGGCCTCATGCCGATCGCGAGCTTTCCAGTCCAAGTTAACGTTCGTCGGAATTTTCCTCCAACTACATGTGTTCACACCGTTTTTTTCTCTGACAAAAAATATATGATCAAACGCCACACCCAAAAATGGTTTCTGAACAATTATCAGGTCACCATCATATTCGCTGAAATTAAAATCGGAGTATTCTATGATTCCTTTTAAAAAATCATTGGGGTTATTGTCGGTGCCGGGCATAACAATCATTTTTGCTGAACCGTTGGCTTGTAAAGTTTCAGGCGTTTCGGTTATTTTCGCAATGCCATATTGCTCATCGGTTATAATGGGAACAAAAATCAATAAGTTTCTTGAATCCGAGGACTTTAGGGCATTTTGAAAAACATATCGTTGATATAATTCATCTTTTTCACGCACCATGCCGGCATAATTACCATCACAAACCAAGATCTTTTCTTCTGATGATGATTGGAACTCATTAACCCTACAACGTCATTTACAGTTTTTGAATCAATATATAGCGGTTGAGTTTAAGAGTTAACCGCAACAGATAGTGCTGAATTTCATAAGTTGCATTGTAGGGTTAATTGATTGTGAGTAGATGTTTATTTCACTGGATATACGTCCTGACATCATACAGCCAGGCAACAAAAACAATAAAATTAGTAGAAGTAAGGTTCTGAATGAGTTCATGTTCTGCTTATTTGGCATATGGCGATATGCATACCAGCATTCCTATCCGCATATATCCAAGTATTTAGCCTGACCGCATGACGCAAATCAGTGTTACTCAAAGTAGTGGTCAAAAAGCCTTTCCAATACGATCTTATAGAATCCATCGTGCAGCGTCTGTTTCTGCTCCATGTCGAAGCGACACATTGCTCCTTCAATGACGTTTCCAGCATCCAGCAGTTCGTGGTTTTTTGCCGTCTGCTGGTTGCTGAAGCAGGTCGCCTTCTCATATCGTCGCACCTCCAGCACAGTCTTATCAATCAATATATCAATACCCGTCCTCAAGAATTCCCAGAATCTCGGAAAATCGCAAACAGCTGCCGTAGGTAATTTGCTATAAATCCGATTGCCTTCTGCGCGATCACATCCCGTTTTGAGGCGCTATGTCCCAACTACCGGAGCGCGCTGCTTCGAGGGCGCCCTCCGGTATAATCTGAAAATGCTTCGAACTGCCGAATTAATCAGCAAAATGTGAACGGATTAAAGTGGAAGGCAACAGTTGGGCCACCCATTTTTTAATGGACTGATTCGCTTTGGTTGCTCACTGGATTAATTAAATTTAATTCATCAGCTTCAACCTGTTGCGCAAAATATAAATCCCATCTGAGCTGAAGATTCAGCCAAAAGTCGGGAGAGACTCCAAAAAACTTTGACAACCTTAACGCCGTACTAGGAGTAACCCCCCGGCGGCCATTAACGATTTCGTTAATTCTCTGATATGGAACATGTATAGAATCAGATAGCTGGCGCTGGGTAAGACCCATCGGTTTTAAAAATTCTTCGGAAAGCATCTCACCAGGATGGGTTGGGGTTCTATGTGTTGGTATTCTAATCATATTGGTCTCCCAAGTGTTTATTTTTAGTGATAATCCGTAACTTCGACATCACTTGGTCCCGATTCTGTCCATTTGAAACAGATCCTATACTGGTCATTGATACGAATGCTGTGTTGATCTTGACGATCTCTTTTTAGCGCCTCCAAATGGTTGCCAGGAGGTACGCGAAGTTCATTCAATGCGGCAACAGAATCAATTTGATCGAGTTTTCGGAACACAATATTCCATAAATTTCTGGGAATAATCTTCATGGCAGCCTTTGTAGCTTTCCCATTGAATAAATCCTCAGTTGCCTGATTCTTGAATGATTGTATCATGATAACACGGATTCCATGCTATTTCAAGGCATGATTATTTACAAGGGGGGCTTAAGGACGGGTATTGGTACATTTGTATATGTTATTCCATCAGTTTAAATCCCTTTTCCTTAACAATACTTCTCCCCCGCTTTACCGATTGACTTGCAGTAGGTTGCGAAATGCTTAGCCTTTTAAAAAGCTCCAAGGTGCTGATGCCAATGCTCCTGGCGGCCCAGTAGCACAGCACGCTGCGGGCTAAACCGTTTCTGAAAAAGATGACCGTGGCGCCCATGACTGCGATTGAATTAAACGGCATGTCCCGTTAAAAGCCTTCGCATGACCCCGCTGATCGGCGTCAGACCCGGCGGGTACAGGGGGACGCGGGTACAGGGGGACGGGGTACAGGGGGGTACAGGGGTACGCCCTTGCTTTATTAATTTTGTACGATTTTATATCCGTTTTGCTCGGCAATGACAGTCCCCCGGGCCACCGCCTTGCTTACCGCCGGCGTGGAGATGCCAAGCCGCCCGGCCATGGCCGTCATGCTCTCGCCCAGCTCCCGCACGGCCCAATAACACAGCAGACTGCGCGCCTGAACCTGCGGTCGAAATTTGCCCGGTTGCCAGACCTGCTCGATGTCCAGTCCCAGCAACTCGGCAACACGCGCCGCCACGGTGTCCAAATCGATTCCGCTCGCTTTCAGGGCGTATTGCCTTTCGTATCGCTCCCGGCTTCTGGAGAGAATTTTTTCCACGAAGTCCCCATCGCCTAAAACGCGTTCATCGCTTTTAACGTGAACTTTCTCCTTCTTCAATGCCGTGACAGCGGCCCACCCTCCCGCACTGCGGATCAATCCTCCGCCGGTCAGGTCCCAGCGCCGACCCTGTTCGATGCCTTTGGTGACAAACGCGCGGTAACCTCGCCTTGCAGGCCCAACCCGCTTGCCAAAATAAGCCAGCACCGTGTCAATCTCCTGCCAGCCGCGGGCATGTTTGCCCATGATCACGCCATGACCGCAAAACGGGTATTTCCCCAAGGCATCCATATCCGCA
>JBAPSB010000002.1:0-8145 GCA_049281435.1 Desulfobacterales bacterium | reverse complement strand
GCAAGACGCCGGTGGGGCGAAAAATTTTTCGTTCCTACCAGACAGTCAAACGATCTTCACCCCCGCTAATCCGGGTTCCGGCACATCGTTTATATGTCACGAGGTAGGGAGGGGCGCCCCCTTGTGGGTGCCCACTAAAGGGCAGGCACGAGGCCTGCCCCTACGAGTCAATTTCGCAGCCGGCTGGACTAACCGGCCAAACGGGCTCAACCGGCTCAACCGGCTCAACGGGCTAAACCGGCCCAACGGGCCAGGTCCTTCACCGCGGGTTTCCGGGCGCCGCCTCTGTGGTCGCCAGGCTTGACGGGTGCGAAAGCCCGGCCGCGGCGGTTAGGACGTGAAAGAGGTGGGTGTTGTCGATGATCCGTGTGCCGGGATACCAGGCGCCTTCGTAGGCCGCAAACAGGTTCAGCCCGCTGCCGACGGCATGCAGCGGGACCAGTTCGTTGGTGTGGCTGCCGGAGGCATAGGAGACGCGGCCGTCGGGATAGGTGTATTTTTCACAGTAGGCCGAGGGGCACGGAGTCACCGCGGTCTTCACCTGGTGCGGCAGGTCCCCGGGGTTTAGGGGTTCACCGAGCCGCATGCCACTGGTGCCGTGGTCGGCGGTGACGATCAACAGGGTGTCGGCCCAGGTGATATCGTCACCGGGCTGTTCGATGAAGGCGACGGCCGCGCGGACCGCTTCGTTCAAATCCCACATGGTGCCGATCATGCGCCGGTAGTCGTTGGCATGGTTGGCCCAGTCGATGTCCCCCTGCTCGAACAGCACGAAGAAACCTTCCGGGTCTCGGCCCAGGACGGTCAGCGCCGCCGATACGCAATCGCGCAAAAGCGGGTTTTCGGCCGTGGCCGGGTTCACCGCCGGCACGCCGGGCGCATCCACCGGAACGGGTGACTCGAAATTTCCATTGGCACCGCCATAGAGACCGCAGAGTTTCCGGCCGCTGTCCGCCGCCGTTCGGGCGGCCGCCAGCAAAGTGGCGGCGCCGTCGACACCGCTGCTGCGCTCAGCGAACGCGTATGCACCACCGAGCCCATCGGCCTTGAGAGCGGCGTAATCCGCTTCGGAAAGATATCGGTATTTTTTGACCCACTGCGGATGGCCGCCACCGATCACGACCTCGGGCTGGAAGCGCCGCAGGATTTCGGCGGCAATGTCGACATAGTTGTCGCGGTCGATGTTGTGGCTGATCTGCGCCGCCGGAGTCGCGTGTGAAAACGGCACGGTGCTGACCACGCCGATCGCAAACCCTTTTTCGCGGCGCAGCCGCTCGGCCAGCGTCGTCAGGGCACCGTCGGCCGGGTCGCCCGCCCGCCAGGCAATGTTGCCGTCATCGGTTTTGAAACCGGTCGACCAGGCCGTGGTGGCCGAAGCCGAATCGGTGGCGGCCGCCGTGAGGTATGCCTCTTTTGCCCTTGCTTGACCATCTTCTTTGCGAAGGATTTCGGGCCGGTCCCCGCCCTGGCCGGGATTGTACCCCAGCCACGGCAGGATCAGGTTCTGATCGTAGCAGGGCTCGCCCCATTTCTTGGCCCAGTGGTTGTATGTGGCCACATCCCAGGTGGCGACACTCCCCCGCAGGGGAAAGCGTTGAAATTCCAGCCCCTCGTCGGAACCGTAAAGATAGCGAGCGGCGGCGACCTCGTGCGCCATCTGCATGCCGTCGCCGATGAACAGGATGAGGTGCCGGATCGGCGCGGGCGGCCGCCGATCCCCGTGATCTGTTCCGGCGATCGAAACCGGCCCCGGAATGACGATGCCGGCGGCGACCAGCGCCGCGGCTATCCAGCGAACCAGCCTGCCACTGCTCATGTGGTCGTCCTTTCTCGGGCAATCAAAGACTAGGCATTACCTGATGATTTAGATATTATATCTATGATTTTATTAGAAAATTCTTCTAAATCATAGGGCTTCTGAATAAAACCGTCGCAGCCTGTCCCAAGGATTTCAGGCGCCTGATCCTTGATGTCGCAGCCGCTCGAAATAAGGACCTTCGCGGCCGGGTTGATCTGCTTTATCCGCTCGAACACCTCGGCGCCTCCCATACCCGGCATGATCATGTCCAGAACGACCAGATTGATCCCGGCCCAATTTTGTTCGAAAAGATCGACGGCTGCAGCTCCATCGGCAGCCTCCATAACCGTGTATCCTAACCTTCTCAACATCCGCGCATTGACCTGCAGCACCGTTTCCTCGTCCTCGACCAGCAAAACGACGCCCTGTCCATTTTGGATGCCGTCCGCCGACAGCGGTTCCGCCTGCCTGACCGCAGGGCCGGCCGCGGGCAAGTAGACGGTAAAAGTCGTTCCCCACCCCTTGCAAGAGGTGACATCGATGTAGCCGCCGTGGCCCTTGACGATGCCGAAGACCGAGGCCAATCCCAGACCGGTCCCGCGGCCCATTTCCTTGGTCGTAAAAAACGGTTCGAAAATGTGATCCAGAATCTCGCGCTCCATGCCGGTACCGGTATCGGTGACGCTTACCGCGACATACGCGCCGGGCTTTGGTTTGAAAAGCGTACTCGTCATGTCGGCCTGGGTGACATTTCCGGTTTTCAGGATCAGATCGCCGCCGTCCGGCATCGCATCGGCGGCGTTGACCAGAAAGTTCAAAAGGACCTGTTCGATTTGTCCCTTGTCCGTCTTGACCGCCCGCAGGTCCGGATCGAGCCGCAAACTGATGCGAATGTCCTTGCGCGTTCGGCCGAAAGTCTGGGCCACGTCTTCGACCACCTGGTTCATGCCCAGGCGCAGGAGTTGGTAGCGCCCTTTACGGGCATATCCGAGCAGTTGCGAGGTGAGCCGGCTGCCGCTTTTAATCTGTTTTTCAATGTTGACCAGGTAGGTATGGTGCGGGTGGGCCGCATCGAGGTCGTCGAGCATCAGCGAAACGCAGCCCTGAATGCCCATCATCAGGTTGTTGAAGTCGTGGGCTATGCCGCCGGCCAGGGTCCCGATGGCCTCCACCTTCTGGGCCCTGGCCATCTGGGCTTCCATTTCCTGACGTTTTTCTTCCGCCTGGACCCGCTCGGTGATGTCGATGAGACAGTTCAAGACGGCCGGTCGACCGTTCCAGTCGATCCGCATCCCGGTCACCTCTATCCACTTGACCGCTTTGTCTCGGGTGATGAGTCGAAAAGGGTATGTCTCAGGGTCGGCCTTGCCGCTGATTCTCAGCAGATACCTTTCGCGCACCATGGCCCGGTCACCCGGATGGACGTATTCGAAAGGATCGCCGTTGGTCGTTATTTCTTCGTTGGAGTAGCCCAGGGCCTTCGAAATGGACGGATTCGCAAACACCACTTTCTGGTCCTGAGTCACCATGATGCCCTCGTTGATGTTTTCGACCAGAGAACGGTACCGCTCTTCGGACTCGCGCAGGCGCTGCTCGATCTCCTTGCGGTCCGATATGTCGAAAAAACTGGCCAGAAGGGCCGGTCGGCCCTCGAACTCGATCCGGCTGGTGGTGTAACTGAGCCATCTTTTCCGGCCGGCCTTGGTGATGATCTCGATTTCCTTCCAGGGCGCCAGCGCGAAGCCGTCGAGCTGCTTGTTGATCCGCGTGCGGATGCCGTTTCTGTTATCCGGCGCGAACAGATCGAAGAAATCGAGCGATTCGCACTCTGCTTGCAAATACCCGCTGATCCTTTCACCGGCAGGGTTGACGTAAACGACGCGGTCGCCCTGCACGATGACGATCCCGGCGGCGGTGGTCTTCGTAAGGGTGCTGAACTTCAGGTCATTCTCACGGATGGTTCTTTCCAGGTATTTGCGCTCAGCAATGAAACGCGACAGCTGGTGGACATCCCGGAGGCGACGCATACCGGCCTCGCGGGCGATCTGCTTGTAGTAAGCGGATTCCAGGCGCACCTCCGTGAGCTGCCTTTCCAACTCCTCCGGGTGACGCTTTAAAGTGATTTTTTCATCCAGCATCCCGTTTGTCCTTTGTGATGACGATCAGCACGCCGGTCCAGTCCAGTCCCCGGCTCTTATCCAGCAACGGTGCCACTTCCACCCCGGAATAAAATCCGAACAGGGGACAGCCGTGCCGGTTGAAGGCCTCCTGGACCTCGGCCGCCTCCTCGGTCAGGGTGTTCGAATAGCCGGCCGTTCGACCGGCACAATCGATGTAGAAACCGAGCCGGGCCTCGTTCCCATCCGCCCGGATCCCTTCCAACAGCTCGTTTGAGTTCCGGCGGGCCGAGGTTATCATTTTATCGGCATCGCGCAACATGAATTGGATTTCCGTGCCTTCTTCAATATCGGGCTCGAAAAGGCAGATGCCCTCACCTTCCGGCAACGCCCCGACGATGAGCCGGTTGACGTAGCGCCCCTCCTCGATTCCCGCATATTTCCCCCCATGGTAGATACCAATGGTCAACAGGTCGACGGGCGATTTTCGCCGCCAGTCGGGGTCCCCATACAAATCATCGATCACCGGTACGACCGGCTGCCCGTCGAGTTCATAAATACAGGCCCCGGCCGCCTTCGTCACGCGGTGGTAGACGCCATCGAGCGGCGTGCAGCCGTGCATGATCCGGTGGTACACGCGCAAACCGCCGCTCATCACCAAACCGGCGGCCATCCCGGGAGCCACGGACGCACCGCAGAACTGGGCCGAGGATTGCATGGCGTAATCGCCAATCAATCCGGCACCGAAGATCGGCATATCGGTTGTTGCGCCTTCGGCAATGCCCTCGATCAACGGTGCGGAAGCATTCAGAACCGGCGGCGCCTGCCCGGTCGCCACCTGCTTGATCGAATCGTAAAAAAACAGGAGCAGACGGTCCTGCGGCGTGTGCCCGAGTTGCTGCGCCAGGCGCCGGCCGGCATCTTGCTCATCTTCGTTCAAGCGGTCGGCGGCCGCGGTCCGGCAGCGGATCTCATCGGACTGAATCGCGACCGCCCCGGCCGGATGCCCGGTGTAGCAGAGCGTGTGCTGCGTGATGATACCGATGGCCGAACCGCCGATGATCGGCACGCCCCGACCGAAAACCGATTGCAGCCCTTCAAAGAATTCGGCCGGTGCCAGCCCGCCGCTGCAAAAGGCCAGGACGAGATCCGGCCGGTGCAGCGCGCCACTTTTGGCGGCCTCTTCGGCCACGGTCCTGCCCGAGGTCCTCGCGTCGGAAATGTTTTTGTAGCCGATTCCAATCTTCATCGGGACACCCCTCTCATGACAGCCCGACGGGTCCCGGTTCGTCCCCGGCGGAGGGGGGGGATGGTTCACGGGTCGAGAACGGCGTATTTTTAAACCCCCAGGGCCCTTTAGCGGGGGATTACGCAAGCTGACCGCAACTGCCCTTCCGGGCACAAAGGCCGCCACTACAGCTCGGCCAGCAGTTTCAGCTCCATGGCATGGGCACTGGCGGCTTCTATGGGCTCGGCCAGCCTGAATTGAAAAATCAGATTCCGATCCGGCAGGTCATGGGGCGTCGTGCCCTCCGGCAGGTCCGATCTGGTGAAAAAGGCCGTCTTGTAAGGGGAGTTTGGATTTCTGGCATCGGTGATCCACAAGCCGCCCGAAATCCGGGTGATGTAGCGCATGTAGCCCCGGCCGCGCTGCTGGTCGAAATGGTAGCAGCGCCCGACCACAATCGAGCCGATATCCCCCCAGGTCCGGCCACGCGGCTGCTTGATCGGAAACAGGCTGGGGATCAGGTAGCCGGGCATGAACATGTCGGCTTCATAGCGCAGCTCCTTGGAAACATTTTGAAACGCGACGATTTCGACCCGGCAGCCTTTGTTCTGCAGCGCGCGCACCACCTTGACGAAATCGCCGTCACCGGTCGCGAACACCACCCGGTCCAGATATTCCGACTGCAAGAGGGCGTCGACGGCCATGTCCAAATCGGCGTTGGCCTTGCAATACCGGCTGCCGGATTCGTCCGTGAACCACTTGACGATCTTGCGGTTGATTTTGTAGCCGTACTCCCTCAAGACAAAAAAGAATTCGTTGATTTTGTACTTGTATTTCGAATCCTTGGCCGCACGGTCCTCGTCGTAGGCCACGTAAACGTTCAGGCGCACGGCCTCGGCGCCGTCGCGACAGGCAAATTCGCGCAGCACATCGTACTGCATGCCGAAGCCGCCGTTCAGCCGCATGTTCTCGGCATCGATATAAACGCCGACCTTCGAGCTGGAAATCGTTCCGTTCACGGCACTTCCCCTTTAACTGTCACGTCTTTACCGGATAAAACCGAATCCGCCATCGATGTCCCTTGAGACCGGCTACGGAGAATACGGTTTGAGCCACCGGCGCACCGCGGATTTTTATGATGAGAACGCCCCAAAAAGGGCAGGGAAAAACAAACCAGCAGACAGCATAACGAAAAAGTCGGCGCCTCATGTGACTATTGTGAGCGGCAGCAGTCTCGATTGCGGCTCCGGTGGACGTTGATCCGTCATGGCCGGCGCGGGGTGATGATCACGTCGATCCGGCGGTTGACGGCGCGCCCATCGGAGGTTTCGTTCGACATCAACGGCCGCGAAGACCCATAACCGACCGCCATCACGCTGCTGCCGGGCAAGGTGTCATTCGCCAGCAGGTATTCTTTGACCGCCGTGGCTCTTTCCTGGGACAGCTGCTGGTTGACCTCGGTCGAACCGGTGCTGTCGGTGTGGCCTTCGACAATGACTTCGGGATCGGTGAAACTGCGGATTGCCAGCTGGACCTTGCTGAGCAGCTCATAGTTTCCCGGCATGATGACGGCCTTGCCGATCGGAAACTGCATGCCGCGCAGGCGGATCACCAACTGGTCCCCCTGCCGGTAGACCTCGGCCTCCTGCCGGTCGAAAGTGTTGCGGATATTCTCGAACTTCTCGTCGAATCTCTTCCCGGCCTCCAGCTGCTCCCTGGCGAACTGTTCCTGGCGGCTCTTGCCTTCCAGCGCAAAGACCCGGTCCTTCAAGGTCTCGATTTGGTTTTCCTGTTCCTGGGCCCTGGTGTTTAAAAATTCCTGGTTCTTCTGCGCGGCGGTTATCGAGCCGGTGATGTTCTGGCGCTGGACCTCGAAGGACTGGTCGCGCATATCCGGGGCTTTCAGCTGTGCGGCCGTATCGGAAAGGATGTTCTCGACCCAGAGCGCGATCTGCTCTGAATTCATTTCCCTGATTTTCCGACCCTCTTGCGTGAGCACGATGCAGCGACGCGCGTAGAAAAGGGCTTCCCGCGACAGGCGCGTCATTTCGCCGGCTTCGTAAGGGTTCGCGGTGATGAAGCCATCCGCCGCGTTCAATTTTCCCACGGCGTCCGCATAGGCCTTGGTGGCGTATTTTTTGGCATCCAGCCGATCGGCTTCCTTCAGGGTGCTGCGGACCTCTCCCAGGACATTGCGCTTGATGGCGGCAATCTCCAGGTCGCGAAAGTCATTTTTGACCTTTTCCTTATTTTTAAGGGCGTACTGCAGGTTGTTGTCCTCGATTTCCCGGCTCAGCCTGAAAAAATCTTTTTCCGCCTGGGCGTATCCTTCCAGCTCGGCCGCCCCGGCCTGGCGGGCCATTTTGCGCTGCTCGACCACATCCGCCAGGGATGTCCTGGCCACGGCGGCGACCTCCTCGGCCTTCTTCAACTCGGATTGGCCGGTCGCGACGTACTCCGCGATCCGGGAAATTTCGGCCTGCGCTGCGAGCGCTCCGCGGGCGGCGGCCAGGGAGTCTTCAGCCTTTGCGAACCAGAAGGGGGCCAGCAGATCGACCTGGTTGGTGCGCGCGGTGACCAGTGAGCGCTCGAAACCGTTCACCAGCTCCCCCGGGTTTTCCGGGGCGGGTATATTGTCCGGACGGCTCGCCGCGCACGCCCCGACCAAAATTGACAGCACCCACAGAAAAACCGCCGTCATCCATCGCCGCTTAGTCGTGTTCATGCTATTCATCGGAACGGTTCTCCGAAACCGGCAAGGCAGGTCAATGGCATATCGCGCCGGGCTTACCGCCGCACCCGCCACTTGCCGGCGGCAGCGGCAGCTCGCACCGTCTTGCTAACCGAACCACCGAACTCAAAGGACCGTCCGGCCGCTGGTATCGGACATAACCTCGGTTGATGGGCCGCTGCGGCTGTGCAGGTAGATGAAAAGGGAAATCATCACCAGCCCGACCAGGATCAGCACCCACAGGGACCCCTGCAGAAACGCCGCCATGGCC
>JBAPSB010000001.1:0-17404 GCA_049281435.1 Desulfobacterales bacterium | reverse complement strand
GACAAACGGCGGCGGGCCCTGGACGAGCGGCCAAGAGTCCTTACACTTTGAACCATGCCCCCTGAACCCTTTCACTTTTTGCCTTTCGCCGTCAGCCGTCAGCCGCCAGCCCTTCGCCTTCGGCCGTACACCCTGAACCCTTTACCCTTTTGCCTTTCGCCGTCAGCCTTTAGCCTTTAGCCTGTCGCCTTTCGCCCCCTCGCCGTGAAACGGAATATTTGGCATGACGGATAAAAAGCGAAAACCTGAAATTCTGGCGCCGGCGGGCAGCAGGGCCTCGTTTCTGGCGGCACTGGCGGCCGGGGCGGATGCAATTTATTGCGGGCTAAAGAGCTTTTCGGCCCGCATGGAGGCCAAGAATTTTGCCATCGACGAGCTGGCCGCATTGACCCGTCTGGCCCATGAAAAGGGCACAAAGGTCTACGTGGCATTCAACGCGCTGCTCAGAACCGGGGAATTGAGAGAAGCCGGAACGCTGTTAAACCACCTGCGCCGGCGGGTCGAGCCGGATGCGCTCATCATCCAGGACCTTGCGATGATCGAGTTGGCCCGGCAGGTCGGTTACACGGGCGAAATCCATCTCTCGACGTTGGCCAACGCCGGGTTTACAGCCGCCCTGAAGTCGGTTCACCAGGTTCACGGAGTCACGCGCATCGTTTTGCCGCGGGAACTGTCGATCGACGAAATCAAGGCCGTGGCCGGTGCGTGCCCTGACGGTCTGGCCCTGGAAGTTTTCGTCCACGGCGCACTG
Organism: Desulfobacterales bacterium; assembly: GCA_049281435.1. Taxonomy (GTDB): domain Bacteria; phylum Desulfobacterota; class Desulfobacteria; order Desulfobacterales; family SG8-13; genus JARFQH01. Next base: position 16,653 of record JBAPSB010000001.1, on the reverse strand, counting down.
TGCCATGCCGTGTCGGGCCGCTGTTACTGGAGTTCCTTTCTGGGCGGCAAAAGCGGGCTCAGGGGACGGTGCGTGCAGCCCTGTCGCCGGCAATACGGGCAGCCGCAGCAGGTCCGGCGGTATTTTTCCTGCCAAGACCTGTCTCTGGACGTTCTGGCCAATTTGCTTCTGACCGTGCCCCAGGTGCGCGCCTGGAAAATAGAGGGGCGCAAAAAGGGTCCGCATTATGTGTATTACACGGTCCAGGCCTACCGCATGCTGCGCGATATCGACCAGGACCCGCCAAGCCGCGCGTCCGTCAAGAAAAGTGCGCTCGGCCTGCTGGAGCAGGCCCTGGGGCGGCCGACGACCCATTACAACTTTTTGCCGCAGAGGCCCCAGCCGGCCACCGACCTTCGGACCCAGACGGGCTCGGGACTCTTCGTGGGCAAGGTGCAGGGGCCGGCGCGCCGTTCCTATGTCGTTCCCCGGATCGATCTGCTCAGGGGCGACGTGTTGCGCCTGGGATATGAAGACGAGCGCTGGCATGCCATCCAGCAGGTCGGCAAAGGGGTCCCGAAGCGCGGCCGGTTTACCTTCAGTCTTCCGGCCAGTCGCCCCCCGGCCAGGGGCACGCCCGTATTCTTGACGGATCGGCGCGAACAGGCGCTGCAGGACATGCTGACCGACCTCGACCGGCAGGCGGCGGATCCCTCGGAGGCCGAACCGGCGCAGCCGATGGATTTCGATGTGCGCATGCCGCCACCGGTCGACGACACGCCGAAGTTTCTGGAGATCGCCGTTCACCGCAGTCCGGCCGCACGACCGGCGCCATATCCGGACGGCCTGTGGCTGTCGGCCGAAGCGATCGAAACTGTCCGCCGGGAGAAGGTCTCGCGGCTGTGGTGGTGGCTCCCACCGGTTGTCTGGCCGGATGCGGAAAGTGCTTTGATACAGGCGGTGTCAGCGGCGTTGCGCCAGGGCGCCGCGCAGTTTGTTCTCAATGCGCCCTGGCAGACGGCCTGCTTCGGTTCGCAAAAGGGGGTGACCCTTTGGGCCGGGCCGTTTTGCAACCTGGCCAATCCGCTGGCCATCGCACGGGTTGCGGACATGGGATTTGCCGGCGCCTTTGTCAGCCCTGAGCTGGGGCGTGACGACTACCTGGCGTTGCCCGCAGCGAGCCCCCTGCCGCTGGGAATTGTCGTCTCCGGCAGCTGGCCCCTTTGCATTTCCCGCACCATCGCTGCCGGCGTCAAGGAGGATGCGCCGTTTACGAGCCCGCGCGGTGAGCAGTCCTGGGTCCATCGCCATGGATCGGATTACTGGATGTACCCCAACTGGCAACTGGATTTGCGGGCCAAGACCGCCGAGTTGGAAAAGGCCGGCTACCGGATGATCGTGCACCTCATCGAACCGCTGCCGCCTGAAATACGGCTGAAGCAAAGGCCCGGGCTCTGGAACTGGGATATCGGTCTGAAGTAAGAGAAAAGGTTCGAGGTTCAGGGTACAAGGTTTAAGGGTCAAGGCCCTCAAGGGGTGGCGGTAATCCGCTAAATTGGCAAGCGCCGGAACGCCGTTGCCCGGTTTTCAACCTAAAAAAGCCCGACCGTGCGGTCGGGCTTTTTTTTCGATATGTGCGCCGGTCAGCGTTTGCGGCGCAGGCGTTCCATGGCCAGGCGCAAGCTGGTCTGCATTCGTTTGATGGCTTGGGCCAGCAAACCGATTTCATCTTTTGACGGGATGTTGATTTGCATGTTCAGGTCGCCGAGGCTCATCCGTTCGGCGACTTCGGTCAGCTTCATGATGGGGGTTACGATCGCCCGGGCCGAGATCCAGGCGATGAAGGCCACGAGCACAATCGTGACCGCCAGCAGAATAACGGCCAGGCGCTGAACGTGTTTGAGGGAGTCGAAGACCTCGGCATTTTCCTGTTGCAGGGCGATGGCCCACCCCCGCGCGATCTCCTTGACGTGACCGTAACTGGGAACCCCCGCCTCGTTGGTGAAACGAGCCGACAGCGACGTCCACTTGTTGTTGCGGAAGGCCGCGATCAGCGGGTGGTCGTTGAGGCTCTTTTGCTCTTCCACGTAGGCCTGGACCTGATGGGCGACAACCTTGCCCTTTTCATCGACCAGGAAGGCAAAACCGGTGTCGCCCCTTTTCCAGGTGGCGATGTACTGCGACAGGTCGTCGACCGTCATGGCCGCGGCCAGGACGCCCACCAACAGGTCATCGGACTTGATGGGAACGGCGAGAATCAGGGCCGGTTTTTTCGACGTTTTCCCGATCAGGGTCTGCCAGCTCAATTGCTGGCCCTGAATGATATCCTTGTAGTACTGGCGATCGGAATAGTCTTTCAGCGGAACATCATCGCTGCGGGCCACGTTGCGGCCGTCGAGCCCCACCGTGAAGACCAGGTACATGTAGGGATAGTTCTTCTGTATTTCACGCAGGACCTGTTCCTGGCTCTGGCGGTCCATGGACTTGATGGCCGGCAGGTCGACGGCGGACTTCAGGACCAGCGCATTGTTGTCGATCCAACTGTCGACCTGCGTCCCCAGGGCGTTGGCCGTCAGGGTGAAAAACTGCTCGGTTTCGGCGCGGGTGCGGTCGATGGCCTCTTTGTAAGTGATGGTCCAGAAGATGATAAAGGGCAGCAAGCTGATGATCAGCATGACGGTGACGATTTTGGGAAACAGGCCGAAACGAATTTTTTGCCTGACCAATCCCGGGGAGAGATCCGCATCGCTCGTTTCGGCAGCCGGCGCTTGTTCGGCGGTCGTCGACGGTGCGGCCGCGGCTCGCTGTCCGTTGCCGTTGCCTGATGCCAGACCGGGAATCACGGCCGGTTGCGGGAAAGATTCCGACGCGGGTGGCGACTGCGGCACGGCATCGTTCGGCGATTGGGTTTCCTGTTGTTCCGGTGGTCGAGTGACGACAATGATGTTGTCGCACGCCCGGCATTTCAAGCGGGCGCGGTCGCCGCGCATGCGACTTTCATCGATCCGGTAAATTTTCTCGCATTCATCACAGGTGATCTGCATCATTTTAACTGACTCCTTGCTGCAATAACCGTTAGCGTCTCTTTTTGCAATCACAAACCCTGCGGCCGGAATCGACCGGTTATCGGAGTGGTTTTTTCATGAATTCCACCATCGATTTTTTAAACTGCATGCGACCGTCTTCATCCGGGATTTCCATCGCCAGGGCACCGATCAGCTCGGCGGCCTGGTTTTTGGGGATGGCTTCGGGTGAGAGTTTCATATCGAGCAGGACATCTTCCATCAGGATCTGGGCCATGGGACCGACGGTTCGGGAGAGATTGAGTTTCAAGGCCTCCAGGAATCCATTATTGAGGCAGGGAACCTCTTTTCGAACCGGTTCGATGAGCTTGACCGCCGAGAGTTTGGCCAGAGTGGCCGACAGAATCTCGGGCGTCAGGCCCAGTTCGCGCCCGATCTGTTCCACTTCTTTGGACTCCTCGATCGCGAAGAGCAGCCGGATCATGTCGGCATCCAGGCTGACCTTTTCCTTGCCGTCCAGGCGGGTAACCTTGCGATAGCGACTGTTTAGTTGCGCCTGTGTTGTCATACCCATCGGATGCACCCTTTCGGCCTGATCGCGACCGGCCCGTAAAGAAAATTTCCTCGGCTTGCTTCCGCGCCGAAGTAAGGGGTGTATGGTCTCAGTACCTATATCGGGTCGGTGCGATAAAGACTTGAGGGATAATTTGATAGGGGCGTGTGAAAAACCTGAAGTGGGGGGCTACTTTTTTTCGAGGTGTTCTTTCAGTTTTTTTTCAACGTCGGCAAAAAGGCTCTTTTTCTTCTCGGCCTGCGCCGCTTTGATCGACTCGATCTTCTGGTCAAGGCCCTTTTTATTGTCCTGGAATTTTCTGATTTCCTCTTCCAGGCGGCTGCCTTTTTCCTTGCGGGGGATTTCTTCGATCTTCAGATGGTCTTTGATGAAAAGCCGGGTGTCGAACGCTCCGTCCACCCGTTCGACGATGCCGTCTTCAAGCAGTTTCTTGCAAAGAAAATTCCCCTGCTCGAGCGAGAGTCCCGTAAGCCGGCAGACGTCCTCCACGGAAGCCCGACCGGCCTGCCGATGCTCACACAGCCGCATGGCGGCCACGAAAAGATGGGCGCTGCTGTAAAGATCAGCCGGTTCCATGGCAAGTTTACTCGTGTATGGTCAAAAGCTTGACATTGAAGCGCTGCGAGAGTAACATCCCAAATTTATTTGTCAAGCTGGAATTTGACCGATCGGCCGGGCCGGAAGCAAGCCATGGCCTTGCGGTGGCCGTCGGTCGCCTGGGGACAGCCGCAGGTACGCAACTTTACCGGTCACAAATCAAGGGTCCATTTAAAAACAGCTTACCTTATTTAAGCCACCAAGACTTTAAGCCGCGTTGCCGCCCGTGCGCTTGACGGTGAGAATAGCCGGCCGGCCCGGATGTTTTGGCTGCTTTGGCGTGTCAGCCGGACCAGGCGTCGCAGGGGGTTAACTGTGAGCGTGTTTTTTTGTGGATCCCAAGGGAGGGTGCATGACTGAAATTATCGATGTAAACGCGAGAGAAATTCTGGATTCGAGGGGCAACCCCACGGTCGAAGTCGATATCTTCCTGGCCGGCGGATCGGTGGGGCGCGCCGCGGTGCCGTCCGGGGCCTCGACCGGAAAACGTGAAGCCCTGGAACTGCGGGACAAGCGTGCCAAACGCTATGGTGGCAAGGGCGTAAAAAAAGCGGTCGAAAACGTCCTCAACAAAATTGCACCCGCCGTCCTGGGCATGGATGCGGCCAACCAGAAGGCGCTCGATGCCCACATGATCGCACTGGATGGCACCGCCAACAAATCCAAGCTGGGGGCCAATGCCATCCTCGGGGTATCGCTGGCGGCTGCCAGAGCGGCGGCAAATGCTTACGGCCTGCCGCTCTACCGTTACATCGGCGGGATCAATGCTTGCTGTCTGCCGGTTCCCATGATGAACATCATCAACGGCGGCGCCCATGCCGGCAACACCCTCGACCTGCAGGAATTCATGGTCCTGCCGAGCGGCGCCAAGAATTTCTCCGAGGCGCTGCAGATGGGCGCCGAAACGTTTCACGTGCTCAAGAGACTGCTGAAAAAAGCGGGTCTCAATACGGCCGTCGGCGATGAAGGCGGCTTTGCACCGGATCTGAGCGCCAATGAAGAAGCGATCAAGCTGATCATAAAGGCCATCGAGGCGGCCGGCTATACCCCCGGCAAGGACATCGGCATCGCCCTGGATGCTGCGGCGAGCGAGTTTTACAAAGGGGGCAAATATGTTCTGGCGTCCGAGAAGAAAAGCTTGTCGGCCGCTGAAATGATCGATTATTACGAAGACCTGATCAATCGCTACCCGATCCTTTCGATCGAGGATGGTCTGGCCGAGCAGGACTGGAAGGGCTGGCGGCTGATGACCGATCGGCTGGAAGGGGCGATCCAGATCGTGGGGGACGACATTTTCGTGACCAACCCGGCAATTTTGAGCAAGGGGATCAAGGAAAACATCGCCAACTCGATCCTGATCAAGCTGAATCAAATCGGCACGCTGTCCGAGACCCTCGAAGCGATCGCGATGGCCGAAAATGCGGGCTACACCACCGTTATTTCGCATCGCTCGGGCGAAACCGAGGATTCGTTCATCGCCGATCTGGCGGTGGGCGTCAATGCCGGTCAGATAAAAACGGGCTCGCTGTCGCGCAGCGACCGCATCGCGAAATACAATCAGTTGATCCGGATCGAGCAGGAACTGGGAGCCGGCGCTAAATTTGCCGATGAAATTTTTTAGCCCCCGTTCGATGACTGCAGGGGCCTGACTCAGGCCGCGGAAAATAAATATTTATCCGAAAGTCGGGGACTTCACGATGCGCCGATCTGCCAGACTCCTTTTTTTAATTCCGCTCATCCTTGCGGCCATCGGCCAGGTCATGACGGCGCCGCCCTCGTTCGCATACGTCCTGCATGGCTATCACCTGCTGGATTTGATGCGGCGTGAAATGGGCAGCGCCCGCAGCCTGCAGGTCGTTCAAGACTTGAGCATCCAGCAAAGCACCCTTTCTCCGGACGACCTGCTGACGGTGCAGGAAACGCTCAGCTACCGCTTTCCAACCGCATTTCGCTCGGAATTCACCGCATCCGACGGCGAGCATATCCGGGTCTTCTCCGACGGGCGCAGCGTGACGGTGGTCGACCGGCGCATCGTTTCCGACACGGAGGGCGAACTGGACCACTTCAAGGACGTCTTTCTTTTCAACACGCGCGATTTGCTGAAAAAGCGGCTGGCGGACCTCGGCGTGGCAGCGGAGGTTTCCAGCGTCGGAAGGTTCCAGGGGCGTGCCGGTTACGTGCTGGGGGCGCAGTATCCGGATGAAACGGTGCCGCAACTGTGGCTGGACAAGAAGACCTTCAGGCCGATGCGCTGGCTGCTGAGGCCGGCCGCGGCGGCAAACCCCGGTCAAGCGCTGGAGGTTCGCTACGAGGACTGGCGCAAGGCGGACTCCATCTGGTATCCCGAAAAAATCGAATTTTACCAGGGCGATCGGCTCCTGCGCCGGATGCAGGTGCAGCGGACCCGGGTCAATCCGGAACTCGCCGCCCGGCTCTTCGATGTGGCCTATCTCAAGTCGATTTTTCCGCGGGCCACCGACGCGCCCGCAGATCAGGGCGAGGCCGGCGACAAAAACGACATCCAGCGCACGATCGAACGGTTCCGCAGGTTGTTCGAATAAACGCTACAGAGGAAACTGACATGGCAAAGGCGACCAAATTTATTTTCGTGACCGGCGGTGTTTTATCCTCCCTCGGCAAGGGGTTGGCATCGGCCGCCATCGGGGCCCTGCTCGAAAGCCGCGGGTTGAGCGTGACGATCCAGAAACTGGACCCGTATATCAACGTCGATCCGGGGACGATGAACCCTTTCCAGCACGGCGAGGTCTTTGTCACTGACGACGGGGCGGAATCAGATCTGGACCTCGGGCACTATGAGCGTTTCACCAATGCCGTGATCGGAAAAAACAACAATTTCACGACCGGTAAAATCTACCATTCGGTCATTACCAAGGAGCGCCAGGGCGAGTATCTGGGCGGCACGGTCCAGGTCATTCCCCATATCACCGATGAGATCAAAAACTGCATCAAGCTGGTGGCCGACGGCGTGGATGTGGTCATCGTCGAGATCGGCGGAACCATCGGCGACATCGAGAGCCTGCCTTTCCTGGAGGCCATCCGCCAGTTCAGGACCGATGTCGGCAAGGAGAACGTGCTCTACATTCATCTCACGCTGGTGCCCTACATCCATACCGCCGGCGAACTCAAGACCAAGCCGACCCAGCACAGCGTCAAGGAACTCAGGGGGATCGGCATTCAGCCCGATATTCTCCTGTGCCGCACGGACCGGTACCTGTCGGAGGACATCAAACGAAAAATTGCGTTGTTTTGCAACGTGAGCAAGGATGCGGTCATCACCGCCAAGGACGTGGACTGCATTTACGAGGTCCCGTTGGTATTTCACCGCGAGGGGCTCGATGCCAAAATCGTGGAGCTGCTCAACATCTGGACCCGCGAACCGCGGCTGGAGGCGTGGAAAGATTTCGTCAAGCGATATACATCTCCGCAAAACGAGGTGTCGATCGCGATCGTCGGCAAGTATGTCGATTTGACGGAATCCTACAAGAGCCTGAACGAAGCCCTCTACCACGGCGGCATCGCCAACGACTGCCGCGTCAATCTCATTTTCGTCGACTCCGAACAGGTGGACGACGGCTCGTGCAGCCAGCACCTCCTGCGCGCCGAGGGCATCCTGGTGCCGGGCGGCTTCGGCACGCGCGGCATCGAGGGCAAGATCTGCGCGGCCAACTACGCGCGGGTCAACGGCATTCCCTATTTCGGCATCTGCCTCGGCATGCAGATCGCGGTCATCGAATTCGCCCGCAACGTGGCCGGGCTTGCCGGCGCCAACAGTGCGGAGTTCGATGAAGACACGCCGCACCCGGTGATTTACCTGATGACCGAATGGCTCGATGAGAAAACCGGCACCCTCCAGATGCGCGACGTGAACTCGGCCAAGGGCGCGACGATGCGCCTGGGTGCTTATCCGTGTCGCCTGGAGCCGGACACCCTGGCACACAAGGCCTACCGGGGAGAAAATATCTCCGAAAGGCACCGGCACCGCTACGAGTTCAACAACGGCTACAAGGAAAAACTGACGGAAAACGGGATGATTTTCAGCGGCATGTCACCCTCGAAAGACCTGGTGGAGATCATCGAACTCAAAAACCATCCCTGGTTTCTCGGATGCCAGTTCCACCCCGAGTTCAAATCGAGGCCCATGAAGCCCCACCCGCTTTTCAAGGCCTTCATCCGCGCCGCCCTGGAGGGCAAGAAGAAAAAAGGAAAATAACGGAAGGCCGCCTGCGGAACGGCGAAAGCCTGAAGTTCGAAAATAGAATCACGTGCGACATCGAGGCAGGCACCTCCACCCGGATGAACGGTTGCAAACGGCGGCTGAAACTTGCCGCCGCGCGGGCACGGCGTGCTGTGCCCCTACGGATTAAATCCCGCCGCCCGGCCGGACTAACAGGCTCAACCGGCCAAACGGGCTTCGGCGCATCGTTTTCAGGCATCGTGGCGGACCGAAGGGCCATGAGCGTTTAGGGCCGGATCATGATGGCTACTCGCTCCTTCAGGCCCCCGCCGCCGCGCCGGCGGTTGCCTGCGCCACGATAGACTCCCCGACCTTTTCAGCCGACAGCCCAAAAAGCTCGTCCATGGCCACCCATTCGAGGTACTCGTCCTTCCAGTGCACGCTGTTTTCCTGAACGATGCTGATGATGTGCTCGTATTTGCCGCCCAGGGCTTTGACTTTCATCGCCAGCGGCACACTCTGCTCGAATTCAATGTTGAGCAGCAACAGGTGCTCGATGAAATTGGGCGTGCTCGGATTGTTGGAGATGGTCGGAATGACCAGGATGCTGCGGTTGTCCTTGCGTCCCTTGCCGATGTACACATTGCCCTGTCGCACGATGATCCGCTTGGTGCCCTTGAGCTGCGTATCGGTTTCCACGCGGGAGGGGATCGGCGCCAGGACCCCGTCCTTGCGCTCGACATGAATGGTGGTGTCGTCGATCGGCTCGCCCAGCAGGTTCAGGTTGGCGATGCGGTAGCGGATGGCACCCTTGATGTCGGCGATGAGCCCCTGCAGGTTCCGCAGGACGATGATGTTGCCGGTGGTCAGCTGCGAGACCTTGAAGCCGTAGTCGGCCAGCGCATCGAAGAGCCGGCCCTCGAGTTTCTCGCTCAGGCGGCTGGTACCGACGGTGACGGTTTTGGCCTGGTGCTTGATCGCGTCGACGGGACGGGCCATGGCGTTGATGCACTCTCCCAGGCCGCGAAAGAGATGATTGAGCATTTGGCTGGGGGTGCCCTTGGTGCCGAAATCGACCTCAAAGTCGCTCACGGGCAGTTTGCCGGCCAGGTACTTCAGCAAAAGGGTGATGTTCGCCGCCGCCTGCAGGCCCATGCTGGCGGGGAAATGGTGCTGGGATTTCTTGCGGCGAAAGTCGTTGTAAAAGGTGACGATCTTTTCCCGGAAGGTTTTTTCGAGCAGGACTTCATACAAATCGAGGCCGCCGGCGGTGTAATCGTTGAGCATTTTCTGAAGGTCGGCCTGAAAATTGTAAATGAAGCGCGATCCGTCGTTGAAGGCCAGGGCCGCATAGTAGCCCCAGATGTGACCGACCAGGGTGTTCAGGATCGGCGCCAGGTGCTCGCTGACCGCCGGCACGTGAAATACGTCATCGGCGTATTGCTCGAAGCGCGTTTCGCCCTCGCTGGCGATCACCACCGGGGCGGCCTTATGGGCCTTGAAGATGGCGGTGTCCTTGATCACGTCCCCCAGGACCGATTCACGGGTGCCGGCCGCGCAGACGAGAATCAGCGGCTCGGCCGAAAGATCGATGTGTTTCTTGTCTTCGACGAAATCGGTCGAGATGGTCTTGTAGCAGAGTTCGCTCAGCTTGATGCGGATTTCATCGGACGAGGCTTTGTTGGGGCCGCTGCCGACCACCGCCCAGTGCTCCTTCTGGGTGGCCAGCCGCCGGGCGGATGCGCCGATGCGCTCGTGCATCGCCAGCACCGTTCGCATGTGGGCGGGGATGTCGAGCAGGCGGTGGATTTCAGCGGAAACGAAATCGTCATCGCGCCGGTTTTTAAGGCCGGCGATATAAAGGCCCAGCAGCGCGCCGGCAACGATCTGGGAGTAGAAGGCCTTGGTCGAGGCGACCGACATCTCGATATCGCGTCCGCTGCTGGTGTACATCACCCCGTCGACTTTGAAGGTGATGTCCGAGTCGCGCCGGTTCACGATGGCCAGCGTGTGCGCGCCCCGTTCCCGCACCATGACGACCGTGCGATTGGTGTCGGCGGTGGTCCCGGACTGGCTGATGGCGATGACCAGCGCATCGGCCATGCTGCGGGGATCATCGTGGTCGTTGAGCGTGAAACCGCTCAGCTCGGAGGCCTTCAGGGCCCGGACCTGCAGCGCCGGGTCGTTCAGATAGTAGTTCAGGATATCGGCGCAGGCCAGGGCGGCGACGCCCGCGGTGCCCTGGCCGACGAAGTATATGCGCCGGATGGCCGGTGCGGCCGCATCGCCCGTCAGGGCTCGGCGCAGTTTTTCGGGGACGACGGTGTCAAGAGCCACCACCTGCCGCTTCCGGCCGTTTTCCTCGCGGATCTTCCAGCGGTTCTGGAGGGTCTTTTCAACGGAGTTGGGCGATTCCGAGATCTCCTTGAGAAAATAATGCGGGTAATCCTGGCGGTCGATGTCGCGCGAGGTGATGTCGGTGTGTTTGATATCGGTTTCCGCAATGGCGATCGGGGTGCCGTCGTAATACATGGCCCGGATGCCGTCCAGGCCGCCGACGCTTTCCTGGTCGAGGATGAAGATCTGCCCCTGGGTGTCACCATTTTTTCCGGCAACGGTCCGGGCGCCGTCCATTTTCAGGTAATCGGCGGTTTCCTCGACGAAGCCGTAAACCTCGGAGGTCGGCATGTAAAGGTCCGCGGACAGGCCGATGAAGACCGTCTGGCCGCTGCCCTTTTGCGCCAGGAAAAATTTGCCCGGCGCCAGATCGGTGTGCATCGAAATGGCGTGTGAGCCCTCGAAGTCATTGACCGCGCGGCGGAAGGCCTCCTCGGGTGCGCAGCCCTGGCGGATATACTTCGCCACTTGCAACGGAATGATTTTGGTGTCGGTGGTGATGTCCTTGTGAAGCCGTTTGCCGCCGGTCAGGTGTTCGGCTTTGAGGGCCAGGTAGTTGTCGATGTCGCCGTTCAGGCACACATGGATGACGCCGCCGTCGGCGCTGCTGCCCGCCAGCAGGCGGTTGTCGACCGGATGGCAGTTGGCTTCGGTGATGGCGCCCACCGAGGCCCAGCGCGTGTGGCTGGAGACGGTGTGGTTCACGTGCGGAACGGCGGTCAGCAGGTGAAATATGCCGTCATTTCTGATCTGCCCCCGTATGAATCGGATGTTGTCGCCCAGCCGGCCGATTTCGGCGGCAACCTTGTAGGCCAGGGTCACGGTGTACCGCGGCCGGTCGGTATCGTCACTGAGGGCGTGAATATCGATGCCGCCGTTGACCAGCAGATCCCGGGCGCTGCGTTCCCGCAGTTCTTCCGTCAGATCGGTGCGGGCCACGGCCTGCTCGAAATCACGGTAGGCGGAATTTTCTAAAATGAACATCAGCGATACGCCGGCCGAGTCGCGTCCGCGGACCTCCAGGCGATCGATGCTGTTGAGCACGGTGTTGATGTTCTTGTAGATCATCAGCCGATCGGTCGCAAGCGCGTCGCGGCCGCCGGCACCGAGCAGATCGTTTATCTGGCCGATGTTCCGTGTCACTTCGGTCGCCAGGGACCAGGCAATATCCTTTAATTCTTCCAGGCGCCGCGTCAGGACATCGACGGTGGGCGCATCGAGCCGGCCGACATTTTCGGCCAAAAGGCGGCTGTCTTCGGCGATAACCCCGGTCAGGCGCTGCGAAATGGATTCGATGGCCGCCTGCTTGCCGGCATCGGCATACACCGCACAGAAGTTCGCGCGATTTTTCAAGCCGCTGGCGGCCTTTCGCAGGCCGTCCAGCGTGCTGCCGGCCAGATACCCTTGGGCGGGATCGCCGGGCAGGGCGAGACAATCGGCCAGGCGCCGGCGGGAAACGGCCTCCGCGGCCCGCGCCATTTCTTCGAGGTCCACCGGCGGTGCCCCCGTTTTTTTCTGTTTGAAGGCCACGATTCCCGCCAGGCCGCAGGCCAGAAAGCTTGGACGGCAGGGGCAGAAAACGAGCGCGCCTGCCGGAACGCCGGAGAGGCTGCGCCCGAAGTAGATGCGACCGGCGAAAACGCCGCCTATTCTTTTTTTAAGCCGCCGCAGGCCGGATAACACCACCGCGGCGCCGATTTTAAGCGTATGCATATCTGTTGACCTCATATTCCGGTGTATTGACACAAACATCCCTCCACGACAATGGCCTGGAGGTAATCGCCCCGGCCCTGATTGGACATCTGGTTTTCCGAACCGCCGGCCGCGGCCGAGTGTGGTGTGCGGGGATTTCTGCCGCATCGCCTTTACCTGGGCGGCGTGCCCCGGTCGCTGCGCCGCGCTTGTCAGTTGGTGCAGGCCCGACCCGTCGCCGCGGGGTCCTCGTTTGCCAAAATCCGCCGGGCCGCGGCGATATCTTCGGGCCGGTTGACATCGACGCTGCGCCGGGTGGTGACCACGACCTGAATCGGAATGTCGTTTTCGAGCAACCGCAGTTGTTCGAGCTGCTCCGCTTTTTCAAGGGGGCTCGGACCGAGCGCGACGAACCGTTTCAGGGCCTCCATGCGAAAGGCGTAAATGCCGATATGCCGGTAGGTCCCGTTTGTCTGGCCGTCACGGTAAAAGGGGATGGCTGAGCGGGAAAAATAGAGGGCTCGCCCGGTCTTCGAAAACACCACCTTGACGGCATCCGGCGTATCGGCTTCCGTGGCCGCAGCCCGGCGCGCCGGTGTCGTCACCCGCGTTGCGGCCGCGGCGAAGGGTGCCAGAAGCTCGCTCAACAGCTGCGGTTCCAGGGTCGGTTCGTCACCCTGAATGTTGACCACGACCGCATCGTCGGCTACCCCGAGCTGCCGGGCGGCATCCAGAACGCGGTCGCTTCCGCTGGGATGATCCGGACGGGTCATCACAACGGGCACGTCCAGTCGCGCGGCGGCGGCCCGGATCCGGTCGTCGTCGGTGGCCAGCACGACTCGCCCCAATTCCCGACAGCGGCTGGCCCGGCGGTAAACATGCCAAAACATGGGTTTTCCGTGAATTTCCGCCAGGGGTTTACCGGGAAAACGGGTGGAGCCGTAGCGTGCCGGAATGACGCCGATGCAGTCGGGAAAAGGCTTCATCACCTTATTTTAGCAGGTTATGCACATTGCGCAAACGAAATAATCCCTTGAAACCGCTGGCCGGTTTTTCATCGCAGCCGGGTTCCCGGGATCATCTTGCGCTCCGGTGTTGCAATGCTGGTGCCGGTTTCGCCCACGGCTGCCAGGAGCATGCCATTGGATAAAATCCCCATGATCTTGGCCGGCTTCAGGTTGGCAACCACGATAACCTGCTTTCCCACGAGTTCCTCGGGGGTGTAACTGCCGGCTATACCGGCCACGATGGTGCGCCGTTCGCCCAGATCGATTTCCAGGCGCAGGAGTTTGTTGGCGCGCGGGACGGCTTCGGCTTTGATGACCGTGGCGACCCGCAGGTCGATTTTGGCAAAGTCTTCGATCGACACCTGAGGCTTGAAAAGCGATTTTGTTTCCGCGCCGGCCGTCGATGGGGCGGGCCGGTCTTGGCTCGGATCGATGCGCGGGAAGAGGCTGACGGTTTTTAAGATCCGGGTGCCGGGCGCCAGCCCGTTCCAGTGCTTCAACCGGTCGAGGGTGTGGAATTCGGCCGCGGGGTCCAACCCCAGGTGCTTCTGCATGGTCCCGGCCGTGGCGGGCATGACCGGATGGATGAGCCCGGCGATGACCCGCAGGCCTTCGAGTAGATTGTAGATGACGGCATCGAGCTGTTTGCGGCTGGCGCTTTTTTTGGCCAGCTCCCAGGGGGCCATCACGTCGATGCACTTGTTCATCTGGGCGATGAAGTCCCAAACCGCCTGAAGGGCCCGGTGAAAGGCGAAAACGTTCATTGCCGCTTCGTATTCGCCCACGGCCTTCAGGGCGTCGGCCTTCAGGGTCAGGCCCAGTTCGATCTCGGTGGCCGGATCGACCTCCGGCACCACGCCCTTGAGGTATTTGTGGGCCATGGTCAAGGTGCGGGAATACAGGTTGCCCAGGTCGTTGGCCAGATCGGAGTTGATGCGGTGCACCAGGGCCGATTCCGAGAAACCCGAATCGAGTCCGAAGGTCATTTCACGGGCCAGGAAAAAACGGAAGGCATCCAGGCCGTAAACGTCTTTCAACTCCAGCGGTTCGATGACGTTGCCCAAGCTTTTGGACATTTTGCTCTGTTCCACGTTCCAGTAGCCGTGAACGTTCAGATGCGTGTAGACCTCGATGCCTGCCGCCTTGAGCATGATCGGCCAATAGATGCCGTGCGGCTTGAGGATATCCTTGGCGACGATGTGCTGGGCGACGGGCCAGAATTTGCGGAACAACTCGCCCTCCGGGTAGCCGAGGGCCGATACGTAGTTGAGCAGGGCGTCGAACCAGACATAGGTCACGTAGTTGTCGTCAAAGGGCAGGGTGATGCCCCATTTGAGGCGTGACTTGGGGCGCGAGATGCACAGGTCTTCCAGGGGGTCCCGCAGAAATGCCAGCACCTCGTTGCGGTAGCGCTCCGGCCGGATGAAGTCGGGATGACTCTTGATGTGATCAATCAGCCAGTCCTGGTAGCGGCTCATCCGGAAGAAGTAATTCGATTCCCTGATGACTTCGGGTTCGGTTTCATGGTCCGGGCATTTGCCGTCCACCAGTTCCCGTTCGGTGTAAAAGCGCTCGCAGCCGAAGCAGTAGAGGCCTTCGTATTCGCTGAAGTAAATGTCGCCGTTGGCGTGGATTTTCTGCAGGACCTGCTCGACGACCGCCATGTGCTCCGGGTCGGTGGTGCGGATGAAACGGCTGTTGCTGATATTGAGTTCGGGCCACAGGGCCCGGAATTGCCCACTGATGCGATCGACGTATGTCCGCGGGCTGAGGTCCTCCTTGCGGGCCGCCCGCACCACCTTGTCGCCGTGTTCGTCGGTGCCGGTGAGAAAAAAGGACTCTTGCCCACACATGCGGTGAAAGCGCGCGGCGATATCGGCGATGATCGTGGTGTAGGCATGGCCGAGGTGGGGCCTGGCGTTGACGTAATAAATCGGGGTCGTAATGTAAAACCGTGCGGTCATGATCGCTCCTGGTTCGAAGGGATGAGGTGCCACGGCGCGGCCGCCGGAACAATCAGCGGTCGCGCCATGAAAAAATCGATGTCCGGCTTTGCTTATGAACCTTCCGCCCGCCGGTCGGGCACGCGGCCAGTCGCCGGTGCATATTTCAGCAAGCACCGCCAAACCCTTAGTGAGCCGGCCGGAAATCGGTGCCACCGCGCAACCGATGCTTCGGGTCGCCGCGTCTTGAACGGCAGCCGGTTGCGGCGCTTGACAGTTTAATCAGCGGTGCTCCGCCACGACCTCTCTCAGCGGCACGTCGGTTTCGCCGCCGCCATCCAGGCGCACGGTCACCAGCCCGGCCATGACATTGTGACGGACGACCTTACCCTCGCCGGCCGGTGTCCCGACCACCTTGCCGAGTTTGGGAAAATCTTTCTTGAGCGCCTTGTAGGTTTCGTATTCATAGGTGAGACAGCACATGAGCCGCCCGCACTGTCCTGAAATCTTCGTGGGGTTGAGGGACAGGTCCTGCTCCTTGGCCATGCGAATCGACACCGGGCCGAACTTGTCGAGGAAGGATGAGCAGCAGGTTTCGCGGCCGCAGCGGCCGAGTCCCCCGCACATCTTGGTTTGATTGCGAATACCGACCTGGCGCATTTCGATGCGCACGCCGAGATTCTTGACGAGCATCTTGACCAACTGCCGGAAATCGACCCGTCCCTCAGAAGTAAAAAAGAAGGTGTATTTACTCCCGTCGAAGGCCTTGTCGACGGCGAAAAGGTTCATCTTCAGGCTGATTTTCTTGATGCATTCCAGGCAGTAGCGGTGGGCTTTTTTTTCATCGGCGGCATTGACCTCGAGCTGGCGCAGGTCTTTTTCGGCGGCCATGCGATGCACTTTCTTGAGGTGCCTTACGGTTGTTTTTTCGTCGACGGGTTGCGGCGCCACCGCCACCGTAGCAAAGCTCAGCCCCTGCTCGGTTTCCACGATCACGTGGTCACCGCACTTGAGCACGAAGGCGCCGCAGTCAAAGTCGTAAACTTTGCCGGCCGCTTTGAATCGAATGCCGACTTTCTTGCTCATTTATTTAGCCTCACAAGATAAGAGGATCAATTTCGGGCGAAGGTTAATGCGCGTCGCAAACCAATGTCAACACCGAGGGCGCCTGAATCCGGAAAAACGGTGGGTCAAGCCGCCGCGAGTCTCAACATCATGGTTTCTAACGCCAGGCGCAAGTTGGCAT